>CAYMLA010000009.1:9225-10173 GCA_964390785.1 uncultured Bdellovibrionales bacterium
TGGAGACTCCCTGGCTTTTATTCCTACTTGTACCCGGAATGAGTTAAATCAATGGTTTTAAGCTGTGCTTGACCAGAGGAAACTTCAACTTGATTTGTGTTAAAGAGGTAATCACTTGGGTCATCAAAGGTTAAATTCACTTCTGTTGTGCCAGCAACCCAACCGTCGCCTTGTGAAACTAACGAAGTGTTTGATGCTCGATCAACGGCACGCACAGAAGCATAATAACGAATGTTTGAACTTAAACTCAAGCCACTTTCTTGATGGGTTGTTGTTAAACCAAGGCTCTTCCAATCCAACACATCGGTTCCGCCAGCCGTGCTTCCAATGGCCAATTCATAGTGATCAATTTCATTTGCATCTGTGGACGCCGTCCAACTCAAAACAGGTGTTTGTGTCGTTGATGTGCTGGCTCGACCATCATCAAAATCAGAAGGCGCTGTGGGTAAAACATTATCAAATACAATTGACTCCGAATCCGCTCGAACGCTTGTGTTCTCGGCAAGATCTCTTACCCACAAAGATAAAATCTTGCCTTCATTAGTGAGAACAATATCAAAGCTTGCTGGCAAAGCTTCTTCTTGCCAAGTGCAATCATTAATAAGAGTATTGTTTTCTTGTAAGCAATACTCTTTAATGGATTCATTTGCTGTGATTGTTATGGACCAAGTGGTTTTATTATTTGGCGTGGCTTCATCAACAGTAAAAGAAGAAATTAGGGGATTTGTTGCGTCTTTGGTCCACGTGTGAGTTGTGGCTTGATCGTAGTCTTGCCATTGACTTGAAGCATAGCGACCAATCACGCAAAGCTTTACTTCACCGTCATCAAGCAAAGAAAGATCATCTGTAATCGCTACAGTGACTTCTTTAGTTGAACTATAATCAGAATGATCCGCACAATCGATGGCCGTTCCTATTTTATAACTGTAATGGCTGATGTTTTCTCCA
>CAYMLA010000009.1:10183-16717 GCA_964390785.1 uncultured Bdellovibrionales bacterium
ATGTTGTATCAGAGCTTGTTCCATTGGGTTCGCCACTGATTAAAGCCACAGGGGCAGCAAGGCCTGTGCCCTTTATATCGCGTGTGCTAATAACATCATCCGTAAGACCGTTATTATAGGATAAGCTGATTTGCCCTGTACTTTCTTCTAATGTGGTCGGAGAAAACTGAAGAGATATCGTGCAACTTTCAAAGCCTAAAAGACTTGTTCCGCAGTCTCCGCCTTCACCTGGAAAAACTCCACCTTCATAAGAAAACGGAGCCGATAAGGATGAAAAATGAAGAGACTGAGCCGTAACATGACCAGAATTTGCTACAGTAAAATGAACCACTTTATTAGTAAGCACAACAACAGAACCAAAATCAAACTCTGGTCCTCTGGAGATCTCAAGGGCTGCCGCTGTTGTTTGATCAAGCACATTAATGGGAATGGAAATGGGCTCTTCAATCTGATTGGACTTATCAAGAACTTCCAAAAGATATTGATTGCTGTCATTGAGTTTTTGATCGAGTAAAGCCGTAATGGTTAGCGTGAGAAGATCTTGTTTGGGTTTAATAAGATGAATTCCTTTTGTCACATCAAATTCATTTGCGGCATTTCTGATTTGCCACTCAATAACAAGATGTTCTTTGATGCTTGCAATTTTAGCTTCGGTTTGTTCGGGATGGTCTTTGTCTGTTAACGAGATGATGATTTGAAAGGTTTGACCTTCGTCAACGGTAACGTCTTGTTGATTTGGATTAAAGATCAATCCTAAGGGACTTAAAGCATCGTTTGTATTGGCTGGTTTAAAAAGCAAATCGCACGCCATCAATGATTGCAGCGCAATAATGGCCATCAGAAATCTCAAAAAACGTCCCAAGACAAGATATTGACTCTTCATTATAGAAAGGTATCGGCACTTTCTTGGTCTAGGTTGAGAAAAAAATATTAAATTTATAATGTGTCAAATTGAGATTGCTTTGAGTTTTCAAACAAATTTAAACGATGAAAGATCAAAAATTGATGGATAAAATTGTAAAACTTGAACCTAAAGCTCCCTTAAAAATAGACATGATGGAAAATCAACTTCCGGCGCTGGAAACCGATAAATTCGTAAATATTAAAAAGTCAGAGCCAGTCAAAAAATAAAGTTACAAAGCGAAAAGCGATAAACTCCGTTAAACCAAGGTTGGTCTTTATGTCGCTGAAATGTATTGATAAATTGCACGGCGAGCCTCCAGTGATCCTCTAGGCTTTTATGGTTGTCAAATAAGACAACTTCTGCTAAAATGAAGTATGAATCGGACAGCCCACCTTATAGTTACCACGTGACAGATAATTTATATCTTAAGGGGAAGAAATATAAACTGGTATGGCTACTTGAAGATAAAAATATATACATTGGTGTCGTTAACGCTTATAGGAGAAAATAATGGCTTTTCCAAATAAAAAAGAACTTGATAAAGTTCGCAAAAAACTTGAGAAGGTTGATGGCTTTAAGATGCTCGATCCTGATGCCAGTGAACTGGATCGATTTCGCTTCGATATCTGCCAAGAAATTTTAAAATACTCACTGAGTAATAATTTAAACACGACTGAAATGGCAGAATTTCTTGGAATTACAAAAGCAGATATGAGTCGGATATTTAATCATAGAATCGACAAGTTTAGTACGGACAAGCTGATTCGTCTTCTTGAGGTAGTAAAGCCAAAGTATAAACTTGCCGTTGGATAACGTTTTACCTGGCAATAAAAAACATATCTTGTTTGAAATTCAGACCCTAAAAAAAAAGACATGGATGATGTTCCTCATTTTGGAAAGCCGAGAGGAGTCTTACCGATTGTAGAATTGTAATTTTAACTCTTTCTTTCATAATCATCGAGAGCTGATTTTAAAGTTAATTCAGCTAACAAAATACAATGTTGATGAGTATTAGAAATGATTTCACCCGTTTTTTTTTGAATCTCTTGAGGTGTGATTAATTCAATTTCAGATGGAGTCTTATCTTTAATTAACAAAGCGGCGGCTTCGATGCTTTTTTTGCTAAAACCACAGCCTGTTGTTGAGTGATGTGTTTGATAAACTCGTCCGTTTTTTAAGCCAAAGGAAATCTCCATTGTATCACCACAGTCTCCAGTGACTATGGCATGGCCATCGGGTTTGTCGAGTGGGGGATTGCAAACGAAAGTAACAAACACCCAAAGACTCATCAAAACAAGTATAAATAAAAAAGAAAAAATCAGATTAAGTATCATATTGCCTAATGAGGGTATAGTCTGTTTTTGATAAAAAATGAAATCATTTTTTTGAAGACTCTTTGGAAAGTCTTTGTTATTTTGGCTTCATGTCAAAAAAAGCTCAAATTCATTTTATCAGTGGTAAAGGGGGGATCGGCAAATCAACAGTCAGTTTTGCTTTGGCCAAACACTTTGCGCGGTGCCACAAAAAGACTTTGCTTATTGAGCTTGGCTCAGAGAGTTTTTTTCAGAAGGTATTGGGATTAGAATCCATAGGCCTTACTCCTCAAGCGGTTTATTCTTCTGAGTGTAATGGAGATCATCTTTTTGTTGCTCGTTTAGAAGGCAAAGATTGCCTTAAACAATACGTGACTTATTTGTTTAAGTCTCAATTGATTCATCAATTGGTGTTTAATAATAAAATTTCAAAAGTTTTAATCGATGTTGCTCCTGGTTTATTTGAATTAGCTATTTTAGGAAAAATCACAAGTGGGCAAAGAAAAGTCGGACCGTCATTTGATTTTGATGTGATTGTTGTTGATGGGTATTCTACGGGGCATAGTTTGAGTTTGTTTCGTGTTCCATTTGGAATGCATCGAGCTGTTCAGGTTGGTCCAATGGGAAAGCACACAAAAGGAATTATTGACTGTTTGCAAAATAAAAACCTTTCAAAATTTTGGTGTGTCACTCAACTGGAAGAATTACCATTTACAGAAGCGAATGAATACAAAAAAAATCTTCAAACAGAACTGGGAATTGAAGTGAATTTGATTATTAACAAATTGTTTGAGCCTGCTTTTTCTGTCGAAGAGTTGACATCCAAAAAAAGAGATCTAAACAATGCAGGAGAACAGTTGTTTTTAGAAACAATTCGAATTAAACGAGAACAGCAAGAGCATTATTTGTCACAAATTCATGGAGAAAAAAATATTAAGCTCAAGTTACATTTGAACAAACGAGGTTTAGATTTGATTGAAGCTTTAAGTAAGGAGTTTAATGAGTTTTCAGCAGCTTTTCTCTAAGCATAAAATTTTAGTTGTTATAGGAAGCGGCGGAGTGGGGAAAACGACTGTCGCCGCCAGTCTTGGTGTTTTGGCTTCTCGCCAGGGTCTTCGTGTTCTTGTTTTGACAATAGATCCTTCAAGGCGACTAAAAAACGCAATGGGATTAACGGGAAGCGATGGAGATGAGGTTTTAGTCCCGGGGCAAGACTATAAAGGCAAGCTTTTTGCCTCTGTTATAGATCCACAAAAAACATTTGCTGAGTTTTTAAATCTTACAATTTCTGATGATCAAAAAAGAGAAAAGATTTTAAACAACAAGCTTTTTTTTGAACTTTCTACATCCTTTAATGGATCTCAAGAATTCACTTCATTAGAACGAATGTATCAAGCCTATCAATCGAATCGATATGACCTCATCATATTGGATACTCCACCGGCTCAACATGCTTTAGAGTTTTTGCGGGCACCTCAAAAAATTTATAATGTATTTGATGATTCAGTGGCAAAGTGGTTTCGACATCCGTTTAAAAAAACTCATTTTTTAACACGGTTTATTCATCAGGGCACGGTCAAGATTTTTTCGGTTTTAGCGGAGTTGACCGGAACGGAATTTATGTCAGAGTTAAAAAGTTTTTTTGAAGCGATTGAGGAACAACAAAATGAAATTCAAAAGCATTGCATCGAAGCCTATCGTATGCTAAATGGTTCAGAAACAGGATTTATGTTGGTGACGTCTTTTGATGAAGTTAAGCTTGAGGAAGCCTTTTTGTTAAGTAATGAGATTCAAAGAGAAGGCTACTCTTTAAAATCGGTTGTGATTAATCGGTTTTTGCCTTTATGGGGACCTTATTCTTCTGACATTGATTTGCAATGGGCTTCAGATGAATTGCGTTCATTTAAACAAGAATGGCACAGAGATAATCATTATAAGAGCAAGCAGTTTGAAGGGTTTATTAAAAAATTCCCCCAGCAGGTTGATATAAAAAAAGTTCCAGAATTTATTGAAGATGTTTTCACATTAAAAAAGCTTGAGCGTTTTTCTGAAATTTTAGATGACTAAAAGGTGATGTTTGTTATGAAATAAGAAAAGTAGCTGTTGTGTGCGGCTCGTTGAGACGAGGAGATTAAATTGAAACAAGAAATTTTATTTTGTGGACTTCTTTTTATTTTATCTGGTTGTGGATTATTTTTAAAAGATAAACAGACAATGAGTTCGACGTCTCCTCAACATGAAGTTGAACGAGCCTATCATTTAGCAACGGATTTTTACAATCGAGGAGAGCATGAAAAGGCCATCGCTCATTTTAATGAAATTTTGAATAATTTTACAGGACTTGGTTATCAGCTCGAATCATTGTATGGTGTTGCCAGAAGTTATCAGGAATTAAATAAATGCGATCAAGCGATCACCTATTTCAGGAAAGCATTGAGCTTATTGTCTGAAAACAACTTTTATCCCAATCAAGATTTGAAGTCAAAACTAAGTCAAGATCTAAAGACAGACACTTTGATTCATTTGTCTTATTGTTATGAAGATGAGAATATGGAAGCCCTTTTAGTGGCGACAATTCTTGATGCCTTAAAAAAGAAAGCGTATTTACCCTTTAGTTTAGGAGAAGCCGAACTTCCTGCTCGACTTGCAGGTGCTTATGCTCGATTAGGTGAATTTCAATCGGCACAAAAATATTTTTCTCAAGCAGAGAAGGGGCTTCTTCAGTTAAAAAGGAGTTGGTCTGACAAAAAGTATTCTCATTTGCTCGGAAAAACACTTTTTTATATGGGTAGAATGAAAATTCAAGAGATTACAAAAGATAATTTTGATGGAAGCGTTTTTAAACTAAGTCAGCTTCAGCCGTATCTGTATCAAGCTGTTGAGTTGGATGATACAAATTGGTCAATTTTGGCTAAAGAAAATCTTATTGAAGGTTATAAAGAATTCTGGAATGCTATCGCAACAGTTTATGAATCAGAAAATCCAAACGATTCTTATTTATCTCAAAAACAGCAAGTGAAAATTCAGATTGAAATGTGTAAAAAGTTTTTAGAAAGCACGAGGAAATTAAGGTCGTATCGGGTTTCTCGTGAAATTATTTCAAGTTCAAAAGTGGACGAATTGTTCCAAGCGATTTCTTTATTAGAAAATCATGTTCATCAGTTTATTTCTGAGCACGCTGAAGACTCCTGGCAAACTCAATCATCAAAAGAAAGAGAGGGCTTACGGCGTGAAGGAAATATTATTGATAAAAAAAGAACTTTAGAGAAAAAAAGTGTTTTGCCCTCTAAAGGAAAGTAGGAGAATTCGATGTCGAACAAAATCAATGATTTCTTATTGGGTTTTTTTTGTCCATTAAGAGGCATTAAGCTTATTCTGACAGTTCCAAAATTAAAATATTATGTTCTTGCACCTGTTATTGTTTATTTTTTAGTTTTTTGGGGTTTATTAGGTGTGGCCTCTTCTTGGATCAATGAATTGCGATTATTTATGCTTGTATTTTTTGATATGACAGGCTTTTGGATGAGTGTGTTATCTTTTTTTACTCAAATGGTGGCTTGGTTTGTTACAATTGTTTTTTCTTTTTATTTGGTTGTATTGCTTTCTGGCGTTATTGCCTCTCCATTTTATTCTATTATTGTTGAAAAAATTATTCGTTCTTTAGGTACAAATGAAGGTTCTTCTGTTGGGTTTAAACAAATGCTTCTGCTGTCCCTTAAAATGTTTAATATTTCTTTGATTCGTATGATGATCATGTTGGTTGTGAGTGTTATTTTTCTTGTGTTGTCATTTGTCCCGTTGGTTAACATTATAATTCCTGTGTTTTTGATTTTAATTTTAACCATGGACTGTGTTGATTATAGTTTTGAAGTTTTACTCTTTAGTTTGAAAAATAGATTTTCTTTCTTTTTTTCTCATTTTTCAGCTTTTGCAGGAATGTCACTGTCTTTAGGTCTTGTTATGATTTTACCGGGCATTAACTTTCTGCTATTTCCCGCTTTTGTCGCAGGCGGAGCTGAATTGGTTTATTTACTTATGATAAAAGAGGAATGAAAAAAGAAGTTCAAAACTATTTATCTGAAATCGGTCGCAAAGGTGGCAAAACAAGTCGCTTTTTTATTGTCTCAAAATAGAACGGAAGATAGTCATTTAGCCGGCGGGGCTGCTTGTGGAAAAGATCCGGGATCATTTTGGAAAACCAGGTGGTGTTCTACCAATTCTAAAACAGGAGGGGACTTTCACGACTCAGACCATTTGTAAAAAATCCAAATGAAGTCGACACGGCACTCTAACTTACATTTGCAGAATAGAAATTTG
>CAYMLA010000010.1:0-13783 GCA_964390785.1 uncultured Bdellovibrionales bacterium
GATAGCGTTTTTTAAAATCCTTTGTTTCAGGAATAAGAGGGAGTTGTTTGTGTTTCTTTATTTTTTCTGCCATACAAAAAAGAATATAATATTTTTATTTACTTTCGTTTGCGTGCAACTCTGGCCAACCTCCCATATATAAAATTTCTTGGATGTTTACAGATCTTGAATTCAGAATTTCAGAGACACTTAAAGTATTCATGTCAAAATAGCTCGCTCTACCTGCCAAGCTTTCTTTAACATGTGTGTCCATTAATATCTGATTAGAGCCGGTAAGACTAATAATGGTTTGATTGGATTTGTTGCTTTGTCGTTTGTAAATATCAGCACGACGCTTCAGACCCAAAAACAATTTGGGAGCATGCTGAGCTTCATCAATAAAAATCTTTTTGTCTATAAATTGACTCAAAAAAAGTTCAGGGTCTCTTACAGCAAGATCTCTTAAAGAACTATCATCCATTGATAACTCTTCAAAACTTGGATCTAGATGTAAAATGAAGTCTGACTTGTCGCGCTGACGAGGGTCCCGAACAATCTGTATAGGGCCTGTGTTTTTGCTAATAAAATTAGATGTTTCCCTGTTAATCCAGATATTTGTTAATTGCGGAATGATACTCCGTTTTTGTCAAACACATAAATATTCATACCTGTATCGGGTAGCAGGCTGGAGCTACCCGATACAGGGCTTCAATTATTTTAATTGGCAAATAGAATTTGGCAAGCCCTGAGATGCTGGTTTTCAAAAGGTTTCTCCTCAATGGTTAAGACATTTATCAAACCGTTATCAACTTGATCAGGTTTGATATTTAATCCCACAATTGACTCCATTACTCCAGATAAATGGAGAGTATGTGGTTTATAATCAATACGAAAAATACTTGCACTCCGATGTCTATTGCTCACAGAAATGATCCTATCCACAAAATTTGTAACATGTTCTAACACGATAGCGTGAGCTAAAAAATAGCGTTTAATTTCTTCGTCGCTGATGGCATGAAGACCAGCTTGTCTTCTTTGTTGCATGTTTTCAATTGCTTCTATTTCAGTACTACTAACATCTATAACAGTAACCTGAGAATTTTCGTGCATGGCCTTATATCGTTTTGATAAATTCTCAAAAAACTCAGCACCTTCTATCGATTTCCCCAGTGTTCCGTCTATAATAAAACTCAACCCTTCTATAGTCGCGTATTCTATTGCTAAATCGGCCAAAAATGAAGCCTCTGCATGATAAAAGCTCAGAATTTTTGTTATAGCCTGAGGTTCGCCTTCATCAGATTGCAGTCCTTCAATAACATAGTCAGGATAGTTCTCATACCAATCAGGATGTGCTTTGATAGCCGCTTTATCTTTTTCCAACAACTTCCATTTAAGAATGTCTGAACTAATCAATAATAGCTGTGTGTATCCGAATAGCTCAGCCTCTAACATCATTTTTAGAATGGTTGATTTTCCTGTGGCTGGAGGTCCGCTCATCAAGATAAGATGCTTGTCTTTCTGATTTTTATTATTCTTTTGATCGGAAAAAAGTTCATTGAAAATATCCAATAGAAAGGCCAGTCTGTGTTCTCCAAAATTGTAGTTCCAATATTGTGAGGTAGTCTGAATAAAACTGTCTGCCACAGGAAATACATATCCCTGAGAATGAGTTGTTGTAGATTGATGAAATATGCTTAAAGAGGATTCTTGTGCAAAAGTGCAGTTGAGTGCAAACACCCAGAAGAAGATAAAAATAAAAAAATTAAGTTTCAATTTATGCAATTTCAATTAACACAATCTCCTCGTTCCTAGTTAAAAAGCTTCTTACAAGCAAGTGCTCCAGAAATTTCAGCAGGAATCATTCCAAACTCACCATATTCATCGGGATTTTTTGCCCTTGATCTAAAATAGTTTGAAGGGATTCCAATGCTTTTAGCGTAGGAATACTCTTGTGCACCAACAGTACCTGTGCCAAAGAAAAAAGCCTCATTTATCAATTCGGATGTCAGGTAAAAGGCCGTTGCACCAACGGGTTTTCCATTCCTAAATCCTCCCCAAAGAGGTCTAACGTTTGCTGTACCGGTGATCGGTTCAATAATTTTAGTCCCATCTGGGTTCAATCTAAAACCAAACTCAGTAGGCAAGTAAACTTTATGGTCAACCCATTCGTCCATTCCACCCCATTTTAGAGTTTCATCCAAGGTTACCCCAACAATGGGGATTTGATGCCTTTCTTTTAAAAACTTAATTATATGGGAGACATCAGGCTTGTCTTCGTGGTAATTGTCCCCACCAAAAACGGCATACCATTTGCCTTCACCGTAAGTATTATTTAGGACTTTTACCATGTTTTCTACTTTAAAAAGTACTTCATTCATATCAGCAAATTGAGCTCGTTGACCAAATCCAGCTATAAATACACCAGCTTCATACTGATCAAGTGATTCAAGCAATTCAGTCTTTACCTGACTGATTTTAGATTGCTGAATTAATGATGTTATCATGCTGGAAGATTCTCTTAAAACATTGGGATTTATACGATCAATCTCAGCAATTACTTCTTGAGGCGTTGAGAAAGCTTTATGGTTCATTAATTCGGCGGCGTTCTTTGCTTTACCGACTATCTTTGAATTAAGAAGAAAGTGATGTCCCAGTCTTCTCGACGAGGTTTCAATACATTTTTCCACAGTCCCCCCACCACCAATATAAAGGGTTAGCGAATTATCTGTTGCAACCGTACTTATAGAGTGTTTTATAGCATCCGCCCAGCCATTGCCGGGAACGACAGTGGCATACTTGATCTGATCAACGGCGATATCTTCGTCTTTTGCATTGACCCCGATATAAGATACAACTTCAATATTATATTTGGCGGCCACCTCATGTGCTATTTTTTCAATACCAACATTTGTTCCACCCGTTCCTAAATAAATCTTATGTGTTTTTAACTGCGAAAAAACAGCTTCAAATAGTTCAACTACATATTCATTATCTACGGTTTTTTCATTGAAAGTAGAAGACCCATAAACATTCAACACAAAGCGGTCGTTGACTCTATCGAGCATCTCTCTATCACCAAGCCTATTTATTTCTGTTTTTTCATCAATAAATTTTATCAGGGCTTCATAGTTTTCGTTAATCTCTGAATTAAAAATTGTATAGGGGAGATCTAAATCTTGGGGAAAAAGAGCGTCTTTGGGGATCGATATCTCCTCGAAGTCATGACCACTGGTGTACTTAAAGCCAAAATAGTTTCCTTTAGGATCAAATCCTGCGATATGATAGCCATTCCAAAGTTTTCCTATTGGAGAGTCTTCATTGGGCGAAATGTCAAACGTAATTGGTGTCCCTGTTGAGGAATACCCAACAGACTTAATTCTTTCATTTTCAATCACTAAAAAAGATTCTCGTTTTAAGGGATGAAAGGAAGTATCTGCATGAATTTTGATAAAGCCAACGCCTCTTAAAGGAATTGGAATCACTACAGGAGTATGTCCAACAACTTCAATTTTACCGGAAAAACCATCCGCTTTTTGAGTTAAAAAATTGATAACTTCAGCTGGGGGGAGTCGCAAATTTGGGTTTTCGGCATCTCGTAGTCGAAAAGAATAAACCGTACTGCGAGCAATGGGACGAATCCCAGTATTCGGAGACCAAGCAGCATCTCCATATATAATATAGTTTGACTCTATTTTTTGATTTGTTCGAATTTGAGTTTCCATTCTGTTAAACTCATTTTGATGAAATTCTTCTAATGATTTGGCTTGTCTTATAAAATTATCATGAAGGGTTCCTTCAACATCTATTCCCATATTTTCAGTATTTAAGCCTAAGTGAGTGAATGCAGCTGAATTTTCAATATTCGAATGCATAAAACGAGTATTCTTAACAAATTCCCAAAACTCTCCTCCGCCATACATCATAAAATCGATCACTTTTGCATCACTAGGATTCGGTTCAGAGGATGTTTTTGCCAAAAACTTAAAATAATCCCATGTTGAGGTGCCAACAATATTGTCTTTTATCCACTGTTCTGCATCGCTTTCTTGAAAACCTGAATTTAAGTAAAACTTATGAGCCAAGCCTTTTGGAGCAATAAAGCGCAAAAAACAAAAAGCTTCTTCTTTAGGGCTTAATTTAACTTCACGACCGAGCTGATCCGATATCAGTTTTTCCATTTCAACTTGATCGTTTTTTAAATGAGACCCTAATCCCATTTCAGACATCACATAATTCAACCAAGTTGAAACATCTCCTGTGCTTCGATCGAATAATTGAATGTTACGTAGAATGGCTGATCGATTTGTATCGTGATTTCCGTTTATGCTAAATACTCGACCACGCTCTCTAGTTGACAGATCATTCATCATATGAACTAACTTCCTAGAGCTTACTTCTCGACCGGCCAAATCTCCACCAAAAACCAAGATATCATTTCGATTAGTAAAATCAATTTGATCACCAGCCTCATTAATAGTCAAATAACCATGTTTAACCATATTCTGGATTGAGCCATCATGCCCTTCTGAGTCCGTAAAATACAGTACTCGTGATCCCGCGTACAAATTAAACGATATCAATAAAGTCACGAAGGTTACAGATATCAAGTGAAAGTGAATCATAGAAGCCTCCTGAATTCAGTTTTATGTCCCATACTTAAATCCAATCTATTTTTGTCATATTTAACTAACCTGACTCCTGACTTTGCCTGTTTCTAAGAATAAAGTCAGCCAAGTCATTAATTCTTACAATTAGAAAATCAGTCCACAGGTTATGATCCAAATATTCACCAATCGTTTGGTTAAAAAGGAGTATTTCTTTTCCCATAGATACTCCTTCATAGGTAGTCAGTCCGTCACCGGTGAATTCATCATTTAAATCATATAAAAAATATAAGAAAGCTCGCACTTCCCAATCAGATAACGTACCACTTTTATATTTCTCAATTAGTTTTTCGACCTCGAAATCTTTTGCCCTGGGATCATCGCGGGAAGTCTCAAAAAAATTGAAACCAGCTTCTTCTGCCCACTTAAGAGTTGTAATTTGAGTGTTTTCTTTAGTGTTCACAAATTCGCTTAGAATAGTTTTAATAAAAACCTTTTTAGATCCCTCGTAATTCTGCGCTATAACTTGTGGGAGGTCTTCCCAAGTGGCGGGATAAGATTTTGCTTGGGCACTTGGCCAAGCAAATAAATAAAACAAATCTTCCTTAGATGAGTCAACTATGTTCTGATTAGAATAACCAATGCGATCAAAGACGCTTGAAAAATTTGAGACAATTTGTTCTACGCCTTTTTTATCAGATGCAAAGACCAATTTTCTATCCACATTAGGATCCAAACGAATCGATAACACTTGTTCAAGATTTGTTAATGAGCGGACCTGTCCTTTTTTGACTTTGATTAAACGACCAATTAAGTTGTTGAATTCGAACTTTACAGGTAAATCTGTGCCCCATCCAAGTCTTCTATTGTATTCGATATGCGTTAATAGCTCAGATTTAGTTGAGATTATTGATGGGGCAACAGAACTAACTAGATTTGTTATAAATATAGACGAACAGAGTTTATCAGAACTGGTTGCTGCCAGCGCTACTGAAAAACTTATTAAAGTGCTTAGACCGAGAATGAAACAAGCTCGCTTAATATCCGAAATCAAATTTTCCTCCATCTACTTAGAGTTTCTAATGTGTCAAACTGCTTTTCCTTTATTCTTGCTTGTAAAAAAGTAGTTTTCGCTCTGAAATTAAGAATAAGATACAAGCATATTTTTTCATTCTCTGAATAAGACATACAATAAATGTACCAAAATTAGATGCCTAAAACTAGAACGAAACCAAAACAACTATGACATCTAGGTTGCAGAAGTTTTAAACAGCAATACTAAAATTGGCTGCACTTCGTTGCCCTCTCCGTTTTTATTGGGGGTGTGGAATGTGCCAATGCCACTAATTAGCGAAGGGCTGTTGAAATAAAACGTTCAACTTTGGAAAAAATTATTGATTTAGCTTTCCAACAGGGTTGTCGGGCAAAACGCCTTGAGCGACAAGCTTTTCTTTTGCTAATTCTGAGCCGGTCAGACGGTACTTTTCATAAAGCCTTAAAAGGCTTTCATTGTTTTGAATCATTGACTCTTGGCTGATAAAACTAAGAACATCAACATAGTCAACAAAACGGGAAGATAACTCATGAAAAACCTTAGAGCGAATTTCTTCGCGAACACAAAGGGCTAAATTTGAATAGGCATTTTCGCCCATTGAAACATAGTAATCAATATCGATCAGTTTTTTTTGAAGAGAATCACCAAAAAAGCCACTGATATAAAGGGAAATTTCACCTAATTTTTGAAGCAAGATGATTTTTTGTTGAATTTCGGCCGAGACCGCTTTTAGAAAGATCTCAGCTAAAGTGAAATTTTGTTTTTTTTCATCGTCGTCATTAAAAAGGTGATCAACATGAATAAAAGAACTTAAAAGCTCTATCAGATAACTTTTAACGTGAGGATAAGTGTTAATTCCTCTTTGTGAAAATGCGAAAGTGATTTGTTCTTCAAAAAATTCTTTTGGAGTTGTAATCAAATCAGGTTTTTTGCCTTTTTTGTCGATATTCAATTTATTCCTCCTCGAATTAGCTATAGGCGAGTCCTTGGTTGTCACGCATTGAATCTCAACAAAAAATTCTACGTTAAACGTCAAAAGTATTTTCTGACAAACCCTAGGGCGCACGTCTTCTTTTATTTTAGCATGTCCTTTTGAAGGATAAACAAAAAATAAAGAGTTTTCTTGACGTTTGTCTCAAAAAAAGACGATTCTTCGCTTTTTGGAACAAGTTAGGACGGGTGTTGTGTCTTATTCAAACACAACTAAAACGGTGCCAGCATCGACGTTTTGTCCAACAGAGACGCGGATTTCTTTAACGCAACCGGAGCCAGAGGCAAGAAGTTCGTTTTCCATTTTCATGGCCTCGATGATTAAAAGGGGTTGGCCAGCTTCAATTTTTTCCCCGGGTTTTACAAAGATTTGAAGAATTTTTCCGGGAATTTTTGTTAGAAGAGTTTCTGTTTCATCCACCACTTGATTGTGTTTTAAGCTTTCATGGAGCAACATCTGTTCATTATAGATTTGAATGTTACGATAGCTCCCCCTTGTGTAAACATTGAATTCTGTGTTGGAGCCAATAATATCGATCAAATAAGAACTGCCTTGGAACAAAAAGCTAATCGATTTTTCAGTGCTTTGAAAGTCAGATTTTGGAATATTGCAAAAAGACCAAGCTTTGTTTTCTTGCTGAATTCCAATTTTCCAATGGCTAACGGTTTCAATAACATCAAGTTTGTATTTTCGCCCCATAAGGCAAGCTTCAAAGTACATAAAGAGATTCCTTAATTAAAGTCTTAGCATTAATTTTCGTCCATAAGATTTCCATCGATTTGAAACCTTAAGATTTCGTGTTTCTTTTTCTTTTTGTTCATTATAGGCTTTTATGCCAGCAGCAATTAAAAACATATGGTCATCGACGTATTTGAAAAGTTCGGGTTCGGCCACCTCGAGTTCTTCTTCAACAAATTTTGTAGTGTAGGTTCCATCTAAAAACTTTGGATGATCAAGAATAGATTTGTGCAAAACAATGTTCGATTTTACACCGGTTAAAATAAATTCTGTAAGAGCGCGTTGTAAGCGTGCAATGGCTTCGTCCCTTGTGTGCCCCCAAGCGATGACCTTTGCAACCATAGAGTCATAATAGATGGAGATTTCATAACCAGAATACACAGCAGAATCAACTCGAACAAAAGGGCCTTGAGGTTGCCAACACGATTGAATAACGCCAGGGCTTGGAACATAAGTGATCGGGTCTTCAGCACAGATTCTTGCTTCAATGGCGTGTCCAAGGCAGCCGATGTCTTCTTGAGCATAACTGAGCCGATTGCCGGCAGCGACAAAGATTTGCTCTTCAACAATATCAATGTTTGTTGCAACTTCTGTTACGCCATGTTCAACTTGAAGGCGAGTGTTCATTTCTAAAAAATAATAATCTTTAGTTGAACTATCATAAATAAATTCAAACGTGCCAGCCCCAATATAACTAATTGCTTTTGCGGCGTAAATGGCGGTTTGTCCCATTTTATTTCTGAGGTCATTTGTAAGAGCAGGGCTGGGACATTCTTCAATGAGTTTTTGGTGACGACGCTGTACCGAGCATTCTCGATCAAAGAGGTGAACAACATTTCCAAACTGATCTCCAAAAATTTGAATTTCAATGTGTTTGGGATTGGTTATGTATTTTTCGACATAAACAGAATCATCTCCAAAATAATTCAAGCCTTCAGAGCGTGTGAATTTATAAGCATTTTGAAGTTCACGTTCGCTTTTTACAAGACGCATGCCCTTGCCGCCTCCACCAGAAACAGCTTTAATTAAAAGGGGGTAACCAATTTCAGAGGCAATCGTTTTGAGTTCATCAAAGGATTGAACGGGAGCTTCACTTCCAGGAATCACGGGGACGCCAGCTTTTTTCATTATACGTTTAGCAGAAATTTTATCTCCCATAATAGAGATGTTTTCGGGTGTAGGACCAATAAAGGTGATCCCTGCTTGATCACAACGACGAGCAAATTCAGCACTTTCACTTAAAAACCCATATCCAGGATGAATGGCGTCTGCTCCAGATTGAGTGGCGATTTCTAAAATTTTATCGATATTTAAATAAGATTCTTTAGAGGGTGCAGGGCCAATATTATAGGCTTCTTCTGAAAAAAGAACATGAAGGCTTTGTCTATCAGCATGACTGTAAATGGCTACAGTTGGGATTCCCATTCTGCGGCAAGCCCGTGTGATTCTCAAGGCACATTCTCCTCGATTAGCAATTAAAATCTTATTAAATGTTTTTTTTGGTTTTTTCATAGAGGGATGTTTCCATGTTTTTTAGGCGGATTAGAGTCCCTTTTGTTTTTTAACAATTCTAAGGAATCAATGATTCGTTTTCTTGTCATGGCGGGCTCTATAATTTCGTCAAAATATCCTAACTCAGCCGTTACATAGGGATTAGAAAACTTTTGTTCATATTCTTTTGTGAGCTGAAGTGTTGTTTTTTCTTTGTCGTCTGACGAATCAATTTGTTTTTTACAAATGATATTAACAGCACCAGCGGCGCCCATGACAGCAATTTCTCCTGTTGGATAAGAAAGGTTAATGTCCGATCGCAAGTGTTTAGAGGACATCACAATATATGCGCCACCATAGGCTTTTCGAGTTGTTATGGCTATTTTTGGAACGGTGGCTTCAGCATAGGCATAGATTAACTTTGCGCCATGAGTGATGAGGGCGTTCCATTCTTGATTTGTTCCAGGTAAAAAACCGGGAACATCAATAAATGTAACAATCGGTATATTAAAGCTATCACAAAAACGAATAAAGCGAGCGGCTTTTCGGCTGGCTTCGGTGTTTAAACATCCGGCTAAGACTTGAGGTTGGTTAGCAACAATTCCGACACTTCGGCCGTTAAAGTGAGCAAAGCCAACAAGAATGTTTTGAGCAAACCCCTTATGAACTTCAAGAAAAAAACCATCATCCACAACATGAGAAATCAGTTCGAGCATATCATAAGGCTTTTTAGGGTTGCTAGGGATAAAGTGATTGAGTTCGTCAATAAGGCGATCGGGTTTGTCTTTTGTTGGAATAATTGGGGGATCATCAAGATTATTATTTGGTAAAAAATTAAGAAGTTCTCGAATAAGTAAAAGGCAATGCTTATCGTCTTCTGTTGAAAAATGACAAACACCCGAGGTGTTACTATGGGTTTGTGCTCCTCCGAGGGCTTCTTTAGTGACTTCTTCATGAGTGACGGTTTTAATCACCTCCGGTCCTGTGACAAACATATAGCTTGTGTTTTTGACCATAAAAATAAAATCTGTAATTGCGGGGCTATAAACAGCACCTCCGGCACAAGGGCCCATAATGGCTGTAATTTGGGGGATTACTCCTGATGAAAGAACATTATTGGTAAAAATATCTCCGTATCCGGCTAAAGCATCGACACCCTCTTGAATTCGAGCCCCCCCAGAATCATTGATTCCAATCAAGGGACATCCATTTTTCAGAGCCAATTCTTGAATTTTAATAATTTTATTGGCTTGGGTGCGAGACATTGAGCCGCCAAAAACAGTGAAGTCTTGGCTATAAGTAAAAACTTGTTTTCCATTCATACGACCATAGCCAGTGATAACGCCATCACCTGCGGGTTTTGTTTTTTCCATGTCAAAATGAGTGCATCGGTGGGTGACAAAACGATCAATTTCAACAAAACTACCGGGATCAAGAAGAATGTCCAAGCGCTCTCTTGCAGTTAAGCGTCCGCCTTTTTTTTGTTTTTGAAGTTTATCTTCTCCCCCCCCAAGCATGGCTTGATCATTTTTGATTTCAAGTTCTTCTAGAGAGGAATTTTGCTTATTGCTTATATCTAACATGGTTCATTTACTCCGTGTTGTTGAATTAAAACTAAGATCATTTGAGTTTTTAAGGGTGAATACGCCCATAGAGCCGAGGAAAAGGAATCGTTTCGCGGACGTGTTGTACGCCACAGATCCAGCCGACGGTTCGCTCAAGCCCTAATCCAAAACCGGAATGAGGAAAAGAGCCAAAACGACGAACATCCAAATACCATTCAAAGGCGGCTTCATCGAGATTATGTTCAGCAATTTTTCTTTTTAAGGTTTCAATGCTTTCTTCTCTTTGTCCTCCTCCGATAATTTCACCAACTCCTTCTGTGGCAAGAAGATCACAACTTAAACTGTATCCAGGTTCGTTAGGATCTTCTTTCATGTAAAAGGCTTTAATTTTTGAAGGGTAATGGTGAACAAAAACAGGACGATCAAATTGAGAGCTAATAATTGTTTCGTCTGTTCCTCCAAAGTCGTCTCCAGAGACAAAAGAAGGATTTTCTTTTCTAATCAATTCGACGGCTTCATTATAATGAATTCGAGGAAAGGGTTTTTTAATCGATTCAAGCTTAGAGAGGTCTCGGTCTAAAATTTTTAACTCGGTTTGTTTGTTTTTTAAAACGCGTGAGACAAGGTGTTCAGTAAAATCTTCGGCAAGCTCCATATTGTCGTAAAGATCATTAAAGGCGACTTCAGGTTCAACCATCCAAAATTCAATAAGGTGACGGCGTGTTTTTGATTTTTCGGCTCTAAACGTGGGACCAAAGCAATAAACTTTTCCAAAAGCGGCAGCGGTGGCTTCCATATAAAGTTGTCCGCTTTGCGAAAGGTAAGCCGTTTCATCAAAGTATTTTGTTTCAAATAAGGTTGAAGTTCCTTCACAGGCGTTAGGGGTAAAAATAGGGGCATCTGTACAAACAAAGTTTCTATCATCAAAAAAATCTCGAATGGCTTTAATGATTTCAGATCGGATGCGAATGATCGCGTGTTGTTTTTTTGAACGAAGCCAAAGATGTCTTTGGTTCATAAGAAAGTCAATGCCATGCTCTTTTGGAGTAATAGGATAGTCGACAGAGGGGGAGAGGACCTTAAAAGAGTGTGCCGTTAGTTCTACACCAAGATCACTGCGAGAGTCTTCTCTTACGGTTCCTGTGACCTCAACACAGGTTTCTTGTGTGATTTGAGAAAAGGCCTCAAAAGACTGAGGGTCGCATTCGTCTCGTACAAAAACACACTGACAAATCGCTGTGCCATCTCGAAGTTGAAGAAATCGAATTTTTCCTGAACTGCGATAATTATAAACCCAGCCTTTTAAATGCACGTCTTGACCAAGATGTTTTTTTAAATCTTCGATATAAATTCTCATTTGTATCCAACCTTTCATTTCTTTATTGAGTGGCTGCCGCAAAACAGCCACTAGGCAGTAGCATGATAGCCAACAAGCATAACAGCCACAAGATAACAAAAAATTATTATATTCTTGTTATGAGTTCTCTATCAATTAATTTGAGGGGTTGTCAACAAACAAGCATTTGATTTCATTTAACAAATAGGGGCTGCCGCAAAACAGCCAACTTTTTCGTTGGCTTCGCTCAAATCTTACTGCGACAATGAAATCATTTAGTCTTTTCTTTTGAAATACATTTCTGCGTTTTGCAAAGACGTTACAGTCGAAGACTTTAATGATTTCAAATAAAGGTATGAATTGTAAATGTTTAAGCGGCCTTCAGTGATGGTGGCTAAGCCTGAAATAGGGTCAACTCCGGCCATCAGGGACTCTTTTATTTCAAAGACTGAGGCCTCTGGAAATTGGCTCCATAAAAGAGCGGCAGCTCCAGAAACAAGAGGAGAAGCCATGCTTGTCCCACTCATTCGAACATAGAGTGGACAATCGGATTCACATCCGGTTGGGGCAGCAAGGCTATCAATTTTGTCTCCAGGAGCAGCGAGATCGACAGAATTTCGGCTGTAATTTGAAAATCGCGATTGAAAGTCTAAAGTTCCAACGGCAGCAATGGTTAATTGATTTGGAAAGCCAAAAGAGGCGGGGTATTCGGGAAAGTAGTCTAAATTACTTCCATTATTTCCTGCTGAAGTAACAAATAAAACATTTTCTTTTTCAAAAGATTGAATGATAGCATAGAGCTGTTCTGTTCCAACACAGGGGATGCCCCCCCAACTGGCATTGATGATTCTTGCTCCCATTTGTTGGGCATAACGAAGAGCTTTTTCTGCGCCACTAACAGGGCCCTCGCCTTTTAGGCCGAGAAAGCTAATGGGAAGAATGACGGCTTCAGGAGCGATTCCTTTTACTGGTCCATTATGGCTTGCAGCAATAAGTCCCGCAACATGAGTGCCATGACTGGACGTTTCTTCAGGAGGAACATGAGGGCGGTGCTTGACAAAGTCCCATCCAGAAACGTCGTCAATAAATCCGTTTCCATCATCGTCGATTCCATTATTTGGGATTTCATTGTTATTATAAAAAATATTGGGTTCTATTTGGGGGTGTTTTGTGTAAACGGCGGTGTCTGTTACGGCAACGATGATGGGTGTGCCGTCATTTTGTGCGCCATAAATTCCGAGATCCCAGAGGCTTTGTGCAGCAATGCGCTCTTGTCCCCAAGTGGAGACTTGATCGCTGGTTAAATATTTATCACTATGAGGAACGATAAATTGTACGATTTCATCATAATAAATTTGTTTAATTTCATTTAAATTTGGTTTAACAAAGTCTTCTTTTAATTGTTCAAGGCTTTCAAAGTGAACATTAGAAAACTCTCCGTCTTCCCAAATAACATTATAGCTGTTGGGAACAAGATTTGTTGTGCAATAGGCCGGCTTGTCATGGGTTTTTTTAGGCATGACATCTTCCGCTTTTTTTTCTTCAGCACAAGAGATTAAAATGATAAAAGAGAGTAAGGTTAAAAAGAACAGTTTAAATACATCCATGTATTTTCCTTGTTTTGAGCGCTATTCATTAGCGCTCTGTTTACATTATGCTATTTTTTTTCTTGCTTTAAAAGCTTTTCGGAAGGAGTCTCAATTTGATAGAGGAAAGAGATTGAAAACTAGTGGTTGGTCGAGTTAAAATTTTCGACTGCAGGCTGCGGACGAAACAAAGTGGCCTCCACATTATGGAGTAAACAGATGAAAGTCGGTTTTATTTTTTTTATTGTAATAAGCCATTGTGTTTTAGTTAGTGGCACGGAAAAGCCTTCTGTTGAATTAGAAACGTTATTATCTCAAGTGACAACACTCATTTCACAAAGAGATCGTCTTCAGGCCAGTCAAATTTTAAAAACTGAAATTGAAAAAAAACAAAAACAACAGATGGAGAAAAAGGCAGCCAAGAGGAAAAAAGAAAAAG
>CAYMLA010000010.1:13793-16275 GCA_964390785.1 uncultured Bdellovibrionales bacterium
AAGAAAAAGATGTTTTACTGGATCAAATAAATACTTTAAAAGAATATTTAAATCGAGTGAGCACTGTTTTTTTTACAGAAAAAGCTCAACAAAGCTTTGAACTTTCTATGTCGATTGAGCGGACAGATCCAAAGGGAATGGAAAAAAAACTTAAAGAAGCCCTTGAACTCGAACCAAACAATATAATTCTTTTGGGAGCGCTTGCTCAACAAATGATTTTAGAAAAAAAAGAAGAACCGTTTTTAGAAAAGTTAAATAAGATGAAGGTCGTTAATCCGTATTCTGATAAAGCGCGACTTTTAGAGGCGCAGTTTTGTGTTTTTCAAGCAAAGGAGAGCTGTGAAAAATTGATACAAGGGGTTCAAGACGTGAACAGTTACTCTGCTGCGACCTTTTCCTTAACGCAAGGGGACTTTAAAAATCGTGAGGCTTTTAAAGAGAAACAATTAAAAAATGAAACTTTTCAAAACACCAAAGAAGATGACGACGCGAGGGTTGATCTAAAAGATTATCCTGAGTATTCTTATTGGAAGTTTAAAAAAGAGAAGGAAGAAATTAAAAAACAGGCATGGGGAAAAGATTATATTCAAAAGTGTAAGTCTATGACGAGCAGACAATGGGACTTGTGGAGGGATGATTTGTTTTTATGTAAAAAACAAGACGAATTGAATGAGTATCTTAAATTACAAGCCAAACAAAAGGATCATAAAAAAAATGATTAAGTTGAATGAACTAAAGTCATTTTGTAAAGGCTCTAATAAGGTTCTATTGGTTGCATGTTTGATATTGATATTGTCAACGCCCCCATCGTGTGGAGTTCGGGGCCGCCCCCTTCCCTTGGATGAGCCGCCAGATTTAGGGCGAGGAAAGCCGACTTATAAGCGAGCAACAGATGAGATTCAGTTTGAATCCATTCCAGATTATATTTTTGAAGAGGCTGATTTAAAAAAGAAAGAAAAAAAGAAAGAAAAAAAGAAAGAAAAAAAGAACCAATAAAAAATAATTGTCTTAAAAAAATAAGATTTTCAGGTTAAACCTTATTAGATGAAACAGAAATTGAATTTAAATTTAATAGAATCTTTTTATTTTTCCTCAGCGGGAAACACGTTTATTTTTATTGACCAAATTAAAAATGAAAGTGTGCCCAAAGAAAAGCGGTCTGAATATGTGCGCCATTTGTTTTCTTCTGATTTTGGTTTAATTGCCGATGGTCTTGTTTTTTTTGAGAAAGATTCAGCAAAAGGATTCAAGTGGGATTTTTATAATAATGATGGTTCTTCTGCTGAAATGTGTGGAAACGCAGCAAGTGCGATGGCTTATTATTTTGATTGTTTTACAGATTTTTGTTTGCCCGTAACGGTTAAAACGTTGGCTGGCGAGATAGAGCTTTTTAAAGAAAAAAAAAATGAATATGGAGTTGTTATACCCGATTATTTTTGGTTGTTTCGGGATCAGAGGATTTCGGTGCTTGATCATAGAGAAATTATTGCTCATGGTGTAAATACGGGAGTGCCTCATGTTGTTATTGAAGACAGGTTTTCATCTCAAAAGGAGCGTTATCAGGTTGCCCAGAAGTTTCGGTTTTTAGAAGGCTTAGGCCCTAAGGGGGCCAATGTTACTTTTTATAAGCCTTTAAATCAAGAAGAGGGTGTTTTAACCATCGAATCGGTGAGCTTTGAGCGTGGGGTTGAAAATTTCACGCGCGCTTGTGGGACGGGAGCCTTGGCGAGTGCTCTTGTTTTTGGTTTGTCTGCAGAAAAACCAGAGATTATTGTTGATATGCCAGGGGGAAGGGTTTGTGCTGCGAGGGATCTTGTTTCGGGAAAAATAAAGTATTTGGGCCGGCCGAAGTTTCATTTTAAATTGGAGTTAAATTTAGAGGAAATAGTGAGAGGTTGTTGTTAAAGGTTTTTTTGTCGATTATTTTGCAACAAACACGAAGTGGAGGACGGGGTTAAGAGTTGATAGATTATTTTTTATTGATTTTAAATTAAAGCAAAGGAGATATGAAAAATGGAAAAAATTAAAGGGGTTTATACCGCACTTGTGACTCCATTTATAAATGGAGAGATTGATTTTGAGTCTTTAACAAAATTGGTTGAATTTCAATTGAGTCAAGGTGTTGATGGCTTTGTTTTAAATGGAACAACAGCAGAAAGTCCTAATTTATATTTTGTAGAAGTTGAAGAGATTTATCATCATGTTCGACATCTTGTTGGTCAAGATTTTCCAATTCTATTGGGAACAGGGAGCAATTCTACAGCAAAAACGTGTGAGTTTAATCAAAAGGTTGAAGCGTGGAATCTGCAGGGCGTGTTAGTTGTTGTTCCCTATTACAACAAGCCGCCTCAAAGGGGTTTGATTGATCATTTTAAAAGGATTGCCGATCATGCAAAAAAACCCGTTGTATTATATAATGTGCCGGGGAGAACCGTTGTTTCAATGGAATATGAAACTATTTTAGAGCTGAGTAAACATCCGA
>CAYMLA010000011.1:0-15733 GCA_964390785.1 uncultured Bdellovibrionales bacterium
AGGGCAATTCTTGATCAAATGGGTTGGTATAAATATTAACCTGAGAATCAGCTATTTTTTTGTTTATTTTCCCGCTGTAATAACTTCTTCCTTCATCAGCAGCACGGCGATCACCAGCAACGAATAAAGCAAAAACCAAAAGTTGAAAGGCTGCATTGGGTGACATTAATACACGATAACGACCAGGTGAATATTGTTTTTTATTTTGTAACAAACGAACCTCAGAAAGCGTTTCCTGAAAGAGCGTCGAAACATCAACTGAATCACGAAAAACACCATAGGCTGAATCACTGGCTTTTTGATCATTTAAATCAATCGTGTTTTTATACTCAAAATAAGTTTTTTCATAATATTTTTGCGTGTTATTTTTCGTGAACACACCTTGAGCATTAATGCCGGTTTGAGCAAAACCAAAAACCTTCACTCCTTCAGACTGAGCTTGATCAATGGCCTGTTTTGCAGCATCAGCTCGAATTTGAATTCCATCCTCAATAAGAATTTCATCACCATGAAATTTGAAATAGGACTCTTTTTCAGCAACAGTCGAAACATACTCTTTATCGACAACTGAATTTTGTGCCACTTCTTTGCAATTTTCAATCAACTGTCGAAGACCCTCATCGCATAATTGAGAGGTCACTAAACTGGATTTTTTTCCATCAAAATAAGTTGTTAACCTCACTTGATCTTCCTGAGAAGAAAGATTTTGTGTCACTTGATTATTTGCAAATCGAGTTAAACCTTGATCTTTAAAACTATATTGCAATAAATAATCATCAGCATCACAATTGGATTTAACAAAATCCGCTATTTTTTCAAAACGATTGTTATTAATCATTTAACAACGCCCCCCCAACGTCAATGCCCCGAAAACGAGCTGGTGAACAACCATGACTCATCGAAACCAGCTGCATCGGCTCACCCTTTCCACAGTAAAGAGCCCCATACAACTCCCAAAAACGATCATCGCAAATGGCATCACATGAATTCCAAAACTGTGGTGTGATCGATTGATAAGTCACATCAGAAAGAGAACCCACAATTTGACCTTTTTCTATTTTTTGAAAATAATCACCACCAAATTGAAAATTTAGCCTTCTTTGGTCAATTGAAAAGCTTCCACGTCCATCAATTAAAATTCCATCTTCCGTGTCTGAAATTAAATCCTCCAATGAAACCGGCTTTGATCCTGGCAATAAGCTTAAATTTGGAATTCGATTAATCGGCTGAAAAGCATAACTCATCGCTCGATTGCATCCATGACTCGATGATTGCCCAATAAAATGAGCCGTCTCTCGTGTCGTTGCATAATCAACCAACCGACCTTCTCTTATTACATCCCATGCCTGTGATGGAATTCCATCATCATCAAAACCAACAGAAGCCACGCCCTCTGGAATCGTGTTATCTGCACTAAAATTAACTTTTTCTGACCCATACTGAAAATCATTTAACTTTTCTGGAGTGGCAAATGATGTGCCAGCAAAATTGGCTTCCCATCCTAAAACACGATCAAGTTCGGTTGGATGTCCAACAGACTCATGAATGGTTAGCATTAAATGCGACGGCATTAGAATTAAATCTGTTTTTCCCACAGGACCTTGAGGGGAAAAAATTTTTTCATAAGCCTGTTCTGCAATCTCAGAAGCACGCTCAACAAAAGGCTGTTGTTCAATCCATTCATAACCGGCTGCCCGTGGGCATTCTTGAAAATTGCGCGTTTGAAACGTCCCTCCACCAACGGCTGTAATGGTATACATTCCAGACGAATAACAAACATGATTTTCTAAATCAGCCCCCTCACTTGTGAGTAAGATTTGATGACTTTTTTTAAACAAAAGAACACCATTGACTTTGCGAACAAATTTTTTAGTCTTAACCGATTCAAAAACATGAAATAATACATTAGCCTTATCTTTAATCGAAACAGACCAGGGGTCTTTCACAAGTGGAGAACGATAAACAAATTGATGACTCTTTTCCTGAGTAAGACAAATGGGCTCTTGTTGAATTTTCGCTGCGGCTTCAGAAATCTTTATGGCTTTTTGAGCTGTTTTAATCAATTGATCTTGATCCAATAAGGGAGTTGCCGCATATCCCCAACGACCTTTATTTAAAACTCTAATTCCAATGCCTCCATTCTTTTTATTTTCACAAGAAGAAAGAACATCGTTTTCTGTGCCTATCCTCTCTTCAGCATCTTCACGAAATCGAACATCAGCATAGTCAAGTTTTTGACTATTGAGATAATCCAACAAAGTACGCAATCGATCGCGCATGATTGACTCCTCATTTTTACGACTATTTCTAAAAATTCACTTTCCTTATTTTACCCCAATCACGAAATAGTGGCTATTGCGAATTGCCAAGAAATCACGAATTGATTATAACTATAGACTAGAGATTGAGAGCGCGTTATAGTTTAAGCTGCTTTTTTATGAATCTGCTTTGTATAAGGACAACCTATGAAAAAACTTCTTGCCCTTAGTCTAGTTTTTGGAATTTTAGTCCTCCTTATGGTTGGAGGTTTTCTCTATCATCTCAACACCCAACTGCCAAGCTTAATCACTGTTGAAGATTATGAGCCTTTATTGGTCTCTGAAGTGTTTGATCGAAAGGGCGAAAAAATTGGAGAGTTTTTTAGAGAAAAACGAGTTTTGATTCCTTATGATCAAATCCCAAACCATGTTATCCTTGCTTTTCTCGCTGCTGAAGATGACGAGTTTTTTAAACACAGCGGGATTAACTACAAGGCTATTTTTAGAGCCTTTTTAGCTAATTTGCGTGCTGGAGGAAAAAAAGTTCAAGGGGCTTCAACGATAACCATGCAAGCCGCACGAACTCTTCTTTTAAGTCGAGAAAAAACCTACACTCGAAAAATAAGAGAAGTTCTGCTTGCAAAAAAAATGGAGGTTCACTTAAGCAAAGAAGATATTTTATACCTTTATCTTAATCAAATTTATTTTGGTCACGGCGCTTATGGCCTACAAATGGCTTCAGAAATCTATTTCCAAAAACCCGTATCAAAACTCACAATACCTGAAGGGGCTCTTCTGGCTGGCCTTCCTAAAGCGCCAACCTCTTATTCTCCCGTTCATAATCCTGATCGCGCAAAAGAACGACAAGTTTATGTTATTAATCGCATGAAAGATGTTCAGTTTATTGACGAAGACACCGCACAAAAAGCCATTGAAACCCCACTCAAAGTGTGGCATCGAAAAGATTACACCAATATCGCTCCCCATTATCTAGAAACCATTCGACAACTCCTTGTTCAAGAATTAGGCGAAACCACTGTTCTCGACAAGGGAATTCGAATTTTCACTGGTCTCGATAAAAGCTTACAACTTTCTGCTCAACAAGAGCTTCGAAATGGTCTTCATGAGGTCGACAAACACCAAGGATTTAGAGGTCCCAAAAATAACATTACCGAGCCTGAAGAGATTAAATCTTTCTTAGAAAAAACACGAAATGAAATTTTAAACAGCCAAAAAGAATTTCGTTTTATTGAATACAATAAAGTTGAAGAGCAACTTCCTCCTTTTCAAATTCTTAATCTTGATTCTAAAGCAAATAGTCCCATACCCAATTATCTTAAAGTTGGCGACACCGTAGAAGCTATTGTTACGGAGGTTAACGACCAGTGGGGATATGTCATGGTTCAATTTGCTGAAGGTCATGGCTTAATTGATCATACAACAATGAAATGGGCGCGAAAACCAGACCCCAGTGTTCACTTTGGCTGGGTTGAGCTCTCTCGTCCGTCTTTGGCTTTAAAAAAAGGCGACATCATTGATGTTAAAATTACTGGAGAAAAATTTTATTCTACTGAAATTCAAAACAAACTAAACGCTCTCAAAAAAAGACAAGGTAAAAACTTTAAACATCCAGAAACACTTCCCCCGTTTCATCAATATGCTGAAGTTCAACTTGAACAAAAACCAGACGTAGAAGGCTCCTTGCTTTCATTTGATTTAAAATCGGGAGAAATCATCGCAATGGTTGGAGGCTATGACTTTAATGAATCCGAATTCAATCGGACAATTCAAGCCGCAAGACAAACAGGTTCTGCTTTCAAAACCCTTGTTTACACTTCAGCCCTAGATAAAGGCTTCACTCCTGTTTCAAGAATCATTGACTCTCCCATTGTCCATACAGAAGAAATCATTGAAGAGTCCGAAGAAGGAACCGAAGATGAAGTGGTTAAAAGAACCTGGAAACCAACCAATCATTCTAAAAAATTTGGAGGAGACATTCTTTTTAGAAACGCTATAAAGCGCTCTCTTAATGTTCCAACTGTAAAAATTGTTGAATCTGTTGGGGTGAACTGGATTGCAGACTACGCCAAACGACTTGGCCTTTTTAGCCCTTTAAATATGGATTTAACTTTAGGCTTGGGTTCGAGCGGAACAACCTTGTACGAAATGCTAAAAGCCTATTCACACATTGCAAAGCTTGGACGTCGTATTCGTCCGCTATTGATTTCAAGAGTTGAAAACAACCAAGGACAGGTGCTTATCGAAAACCTCTCTCTTGATAGAAGATTTTCTAAAGAAATCTTACTCATTGAAGAAGAATATGAAACAAAACGCTTGGCTTATCTTGAAACTAAAAATTCACTCTCTTCAACAGAAAATGAAACCGCCCTTGAACCCTTAAATCCAGACAAGCCCAATCATCATAAAGAACCCTATCTTTATTTTAATGACCCCAATCAATTGATTCACCCAACAACAGCTTATATAATGACTTCGCTTCTTCATGCCGTCATTCATGAAAGCGGCGGAACTGGTGGCGCGGCTCGCGCCCTTGGACGAGATGCCGCGGGTAAAACTGGCTCCAGCAGTGATTATTATGACGCTTGGTTTATTGGGTATACACCACAAATTTCAACCGGTGTTTGGGTCGGCTTTGATGAAGAAAAAAGTTTAGGCAGAGGAGAAGTCGGCGGTCGAGCGGCTCTTCCTATTTGGTTAGAATTCATGAAAGAATCTCATAAAAATTTACCTCGCTCCTCTTTTCCTGTTCCTCAAGGAATTGTTTTTGCTAATATTGATAACGAAACCGGAAAACTCGCTACAGCAAGATCATCTGATGTGGTCAAACAACCTTTTTTGGATGGGACTGAACCCTCTGAAACAAATCGCATGTCTGAAATGGAAGACACCACAAATTTTTACAAACGAGAACTCTCTGAATGAAACACATCTGCCTTTGGGGGGTCAAACAAAACAATCTAAAAAACTTAGATGTAAAAATTCCTTTGAATTCTTTTACTGTGATCTGTGGCCCCAGTGGCTCAGGAAAAAGCTCTCTCGCCTTTGAAACACTTTTCGCCGAAGGCCAAAGACGCTATATTGAAAGCCTCTCCAGTTACGCACGACAATTTTTAAATAAAGCCCCAAAACCCAATCTTGACAGCATTGAGAACATCCCGCCCTCTATTGCTATTGAACAAAAAAACTCAGTTAAAAGCAGTCGCTCAACCGTTGGCACCAACACAGAAGTTGTTGAATATCTTCGCCTGTTATTTGAAAAAATTGGCACTCCTTTTTGTCCTATACACAAAGCAAAAACAGTCTCTTATACACCGGAAAATGGCTATCAAAAAATCTTTACCATTTTTGAAAAAGAACGTGGATATATTCTTTCCCCTCTTTTAAAAAATTTTCGCCTTCTCGACGGACAAAAACTTCATCGCCAATTTTTACAAGATGGATATTTACGCATTTACGTCCCTCATTTAAAACACGAAACAGACTCTCAAATTCAAGACCAAACCTCCGGTCTACTCACCGTTCCTGTTGGAAAAATTTTAGACTTAACTTCCTCTGAAATAAAAAAATCTGGATTGCCTCAACCCGACTTTTATCTTGTGCTTGATCGATTATCTTTTGAAGAAACCAACAGAAGTCGAATCGTAGAATCTCTTGAACAAGCCTTTCAAATGACTTCAAAATACAATCAACTCAACGCGGGGTTTGCCTTCGTTTTAACAACAAATGGCGGTTGGCTTAAGTTAAGCCAAAATCTCTCTTGTCCCGTCTGCTCTTATGCTCCCCCCAAATTATCAAATGCTCTTTTTAGCTTTAACAATCCCATTGGAGCTTGCCCCCACTGTAATGGCTTTGGAAACACTTTAAATCTTGATGAACAAAAGGTGATCCCTAATTCTAATTTGTCTATCGAAAAGGAAGCAATTAAACCCTTTGAAATGCCTAGCAGCAAATCAGACAAAATTGCCTTACTGAATTTCTGTAAAAAATCAAAAATACCAATTGATGTCCCTTGGAAAGACCTTCCTTTAGATATAAAAAATAAAATCTGGAATGGCACCTCTACTTTTTATGGCATTAAAGGATATTTCGACTATTTAGAAGAAAAAAAATATAAAATGCATGTCCGCATTCTCTTGGCGCGCTATCGAAGCCCTTCTCCTTGTCCCGCCTGCAATGGACTTCGTTTAAACCAAAACTCGCAATTCATTTTAATTGATGGATTCAATATTTCACAGCTTTGCGAAATGACCATTGAAGATCTTTATGAAAAATTTCAAACGATTCAACTCAGCAAAAAAGACCTTGAAGTAAGCAAAGATATCTTTCGTCAAATTAAATCTCGCTTAAGTTTTCTAATGGCTGTTGGTGTTGACTATTTAACGCTCAATCGAGAAACAAGAAGTTTATCCGGAGGAGAATTCCAGCGAATTCAGTTGGCCAATCAATTAGGACAAGAACTTTCACAAACCCTCTATGTTTTAGACGAGCCAACCATTGGCCTACACCCACGCGACAATGCTCGACTGATTCAAACTCTTAAAAATCTAAAAGATCTTGGAAACACACTTGTTTTGGTTGAACATGACCACGACGTTATTGCAAATAGCGATCACGTGATTGAAATCGGCCCTGGTTCTGGGCGCTACGGTGGCGAAATTATTTTTAATGGAACAAAAAAAGATTTTCTTCGTTCTACCCAATCCAATACTGCGCCTTTTCTTAAACCCCAAAAAAGAAAGATCAAAAATCTTTCTCCCCATCGAGAAATCGATCTGAAAAACTATAAATTCAAAATTGAACTTACAGGGTGTGTTGGACATAATTTAAAAAATGTTGACCTTTGCTTGCCCCTTAATCGCCTTATTGGCATTACCGGAGTTAGCGGCTCAGGAAAAAGCTCTCTTATAACACAAACCCTTTATCCTGCAATTGCTCACGAGCTTGACGTCGAACACATTAAAGCCCTCCCGTTTAAATCTCTTTCTGGTCATGTTGGATTAAAAAATATTTTACTTATTGATCAAACACCTATTGGAAAAACAGCCAGAAGCAGTCCCGTCACTTATATAAAGGCTTTTGATGGAATTCGAACTCTGTTTTCTCAAACACCCGAAGCCCGTTTAAGAAAATACACTCCCGGCACTTTTTCTCTTAATGTCGATGGAGGACGCTGTCCCACTTGTAAAGGTCTCGGATTTGAAGAAATCGATATGGTCTTTATGGATAACCTTAAACTTCCCTGCGAAGCTTGTGACGGAAAACGTTATTTAAGCGAAGTTTTAGATGTCACTTATAAAAACAAAAACATTGCTGATATACTCAATCTCACCATACAAGAGGCGATGGATTTATTTGTCAATCATCCTAAAATTTGGCGCCCCCTTTCTTTGCTCAAAGAAATGGGATTAGAATACCTTTGCCTTGGACAAAGTGCTCGAAGTTTAAGCGGCGGAGAATCTCAACGTTTAAAAATAGCTCATGAATTATACAAATCCACACACCAAAACACCTTATATATTCTAGACGAACCCACCACCGGACTCCATTTCAAAGAAATTCAAGTCCTTCTTCATGTGTTAAATCGTTTAATCGAAACCGGTGGAACGGTTGTCGTCATTGAGCATAATCTTGACGTTATAAGACATTGTGATCACCTTATTGACCTTGGTCCTGACGGCGGTTTTCGAGGAGGCACCGTCACCTTTCAAGGCTCTCCCCATGAAATTCTTAATCAAAAAGGCAATGCGACCGGAGAACACTTAAAAAAGTACCTTGATGGTGATCACAATCTTTGTTAAATCAAATGTTAATATTTTGTCCAAACAAGTTATCCGTTGTTGGTTATCAGCAAATAAAAATCAGAGAACCAAAACCTGTTGACTGCGGACGAAACGAAGCGGAGTTCGAGTTATGTTTAAAGACATCACCTACTTGGTTAAAGAATTTTTACCTCATAAAAAAGCAATCCTTATTATTGCCATCTCTGGAGCCTTAATGAGTGGCGCTCAAGCTCGAATTGTCTTCTATACAAAAGATCTTTTTGATGCTCTTGAAAATAAAAATATGGACATTATTTACACTGTTCCCCTTTACATTATAATTTTAGCTCTAATTGCGGGCATCTGTCGTTATTTTCACTATTTTTTTGCAAACGCAACAGCAGACACCATCACAATTAAAATGCGTCAAGATTTACAAAAGAAATTTATGCGCCTTAACTTGTCTTTTTATAACACTTATAAGTCTGGATCTGGAGGGCTTCTCAGCAGAATTATGAATGACATTCATGTCATTCGTTTTGGCCTACTCTTAGTTGCTGACTTGTTTCGCGAACCTGTTTTAATGATTTGTTTAGTAGGGTGGTTGTTTTACATTAATTGGCAACTCACTTTTGGAATTTTTATAGTAGCGCCTTTGATGATTTTGTTTTTAAAACAAATCAGTCGAAGTCTCAGAAAATATGGTCGCTCAAGCCAAGAAATCATGGAAAACCTCACTTCAAATATTAAAGAAACCCTTGATGGCGTTCGCGTTATCCAATCGTTTAATTTGGAAAATGAAATGGAAAATAAATTTAAGTCAATTTCTAACGATTTCCTTCGTGCACGAAAAAAAATCTATGCACGAACAGAAATCTCTGGCCCAGTCACTGAATTTTTAGCGACTTTAGTTGTTGTTACTCTTTTTGTTTACATGATGCTTCTTATTGTTGACGAAAAAGCCTCCATGGGTGATTTTACAAGTTACATCGCCGCACTTATTGGTCTACAAAAACCGATTAAAAAACTCCAAGAAAGCTATGTTCGAATTCAAGAAACAATGGTCGCAACGCGCCGCCTTCTCTCTATCGTTCAAGACCCTCAAATCGTCCCTGAATCCGTGTCTCCCCTCGCCTTTCCTACCGACTGGAAAACGATCACTTACCAAAATGTGAGCTTCTCTTATGGCCATGAAACAATTCTTGAAAACATCAACTTAACCCTTCAAAGAGGAGAAATTATTGCCTTTGTAGGAGAAAGCGGAAGCGGCAAATCAACACTTGTTAATCTTTTAGAACGTTTTTTTGACCCCACCTCTGGAAATATTCTAATTGATGATATTCCGATTAATCAATTTAACCTTAAAGAACTTCGATCTCATATCGCTTTAGTAACGCAAGATGTTTTTCTGTTTAGTGACACCGTTGAAAAAAATATTTGGGCAGGAGACTTTCAAAAAAGTCGCTCAAATGTCATTCCTTCAGCAAAATCTGCGAATGCCCATGATTTTATTTGTAAAATGCCTGATCACTATCAAAGCTCTGTTGGAGATCGAGGAGGACTTATCTCCGGAGGAGAAAAACAACGAATCAGTATTGCACGAGCCGTTTTTAAAGATGCTCCTATTTTAATTCTTGATGAAGCAACAAGTGCTCTGGATTCAGTCAGCGAGTTAGAAGTTCAAAAAGGGTTAGAGCGACTCATGAAAGGCCGAACAGCCCTTGTTATTGCCCATCGTCTTTCAACGATTGTTTCTGCTGATCGAATTATCGTTCTAAAAAAGGGGAAAATTCTTGAAATCGGTTCCCATCAAGAGCTCATTGCCCTCAATGGTGAATACAGTAAATTTCATTCTCTTCAAACAAGCACACTCTAAATAGTGGTTATTGCTAAGTGGCTGTTGCAAAAAAAAGATTACTGATAAACACTCTACTTGCGTTCTGTTTATTCATACTGATAAAATAGACTGATTGTTTTAAAAGTTAATTTTCAGATCCTTAAAAAGTGAAAAAGGTTTTATGAATTCAATAAAAACACTTTCTTATAGACTCAAAACTTCAAACAAAAAAAAACTTTTTTCTTGGAAACAACTCATGGGATTATTTCGAAAAAGACAATACAACAGAGTTAATTTAACACAAATAGAAAATATATTTTTTCATTTGGACTCCATAAATCTCTGTGAAGCAAAAATTGAATTTCTTTCTCCAGGCGGAATGGGAATCCAAAACACACAAAATTCATCACAAGATCCTTTTAAGCTGAATCAAAAAATCTCGGGATTAATCATTTACCAGTCCGAATCAATTCCTGTAAAAGCACGCGTTGCTTTTTGTGGAGAAAAAATTACTGGTTGTGAATTCAATACCGAATCCAAAAAACTCTCTTCCTTTATCGAAGAGCATTTTCCAATTGAATCTGCGGCAAGTGATTTTAGTTTAAATCATGACTCTGATGAAAACGAATATCTGTTCTCTAATTCTCTTGATGAGCGTCTTTATTTTCAGATCAATCAGGGGCGGGTCAATTCATTAGAAATCTTTTTTCAACACCATTATTATTTAGTTTCAAATCAAAAACATCTTTATGCAATTTGTGAAAATCATCGCTCTTATGATGAAATGAAAAAAAATGAAATTCTGAATTATTCAAATAACCTGCCAGACGATGTTCAACATCTTTTTTTAAGGCTTTTAAGCAACTTAAACCAACTTCCCGCAGAAACACTTCAACTCATTGCAAAAGAAATCCTAAGAAGCACCGCTCTTCCTAAAAATTGAAGTTAAGCTCTTATAGTCTGTATAACGAGTGACTCTTGCAAAATAACCACTCGTTATAACTTCTTAATTGTGGCTTTTAATTTCCCAAGATTATTTAAATAGTGCTTGTTGCGAAATATACAACTTCATTTCTTTGAAAGAAATTCATGCTCTGTCTATAATTCAATCGCAAAAGTAAAATCCCAAATAAACCCCGCTCTTACAAAATAATAAGCTCTCTTTTTTTGATGACGGAACGTTTTCCCTTTAATTTCAACCCATTAAGCTTTCTGCAAAAAAACAAGACGCCCCCACAAAAACAAACTCGAAACAAGGCATAAGAATTGCTTTTTGATTCAAAAATAGACTGTTGCTAATGAAATTTTGTCATGAACAATAAACCACAGCATCTGCACTTCCAACGACAGTCTTTTGCTTTTGGTGCTTTTGGGAAAACTTGCAAGAAATTCTGTCTTAAAAAGTTTTATTGCTTGTTTCCTTAATTGAATTAACTTATACAGTGTTTGTAAAACGGGCAAGCTGGAGGACGTAATGAGTAGAAATAGAATTGGTCAAAATCATAATGTTTGTTCCTTTTCATTAATTGAAAAACGATTTCTCTCTCCCATTAAACGCTTGTCTGATTTGGTCAATGATCGCTTTCAAAAAGAACTCATCGTCGAAAAATCCCCCACTCCTTCCGGTTCTCGATACAATAAAAACACAGACCTTATTGTGCGTTTCGGTTCACAAGCCTCCATTCAAAGAAATGCCATTATCAAAGACGGAGCTCGCCTGAGTGAAAACCAAAAAATTCAAGTTGTCGAACTTGTTACTATGATTTTAGCTCCCACTTTTGAAAATCTCGGAAAAGCGGAACATCTGCATCGCTATAATGAACACCTCTTAAGCAATGAACTTCGACCCAACAATGTTATCCCCTTACAAAGCAAACGATCAAACAATGCAAGTCCTGTTGATTCAAGTTCTGATTTGTTTTTTGATCTTTCTGATTTTGATCGTCCAAAAGATTCACCATTAGAACTATCAACTCAACTGTTTTTTTTAGAAAGTCGTGTTTCTGCACGAATATTTCGAATTGCCATAAAAATTCATGAACTCAGTGGACGTTGGGCTTTTTTAAACTGGAAAGAACTCAGCAAACCCATTGGAGACGCCACAAGCTTAAACAAACTTGGAAACATGACCCTTCTTGTTAATGATTTTAAAACGTTAACTAACGACGAAAAAGCAATCATTAGTCATTATTTATCTCAACCTCATAATAAAAATCATCCCTTATTATTAATTGGTTGTCCTCTTTCCCCTGAAGATCTTATCAAAGAAAACCTTATAGACCAAAATCTCTTTCAAGCTTTTCAACAAACAAAATTAAAAATTGATTGCCTTCCTCTCACCAAAGTAAACATCGAAGATTTAGTGCAATTGCTTTTCACCGAAGCTCTTCAGTAAAAAAACATCATTTGCACCATAGCTATCGTTTGTTGAATTCGTTTTTTCATCATAGCTTCGTCGTCACAGTATTATATATGCCTCCTCATTGCCCCTTGAAAAAACGAGTTCAACGTTAAGCATTTTGTAACTAGTGGCTGTTGTAAAACTGCCACTAACTACCACCCTGTAATTTAAATGACAACGCCTGACTTGATTTGAACATCTTGTATGTTATTTTTAATTAATATGTGGAAATATCTTCAAGCTCGAACAGAACCTGCTGTCTTTGTTAGCGCAAGTCTTATTATGTTTTTCTTGGTTGGAATCGTTCTTATTTTTCCCAATCACTTTGACAGTTGGGCAAACATGCTCAATGGTTTTCTCGTCAATCAATTAGGCTGGTTCTATATTTTAAGCATCTCCACTTTTTTATTTTTTTCTTTATGGCTTATGCTTGGAAGATTTCATCATATTCGCCTTGGAGACGATAACGAACGACCAAAGTACAGTTTTTATTCTTGGATTGCCATGCTTTTTTCAGCGGGAATGGGTATAGGTTTAATGTTTTTTGGCATTGCAGAGCCACTCATTCATTTTCTTTCTCCTCCTTCAGGAGAAGGCAGCACTTTAATTGCAGCTCGACAGGCCATGAATATTAGTTATTTTCATTGGGGCATTCATGCTTGGGCATCTTATATAATTATTGGACTTTCTATTGCCTATTTTGGATTTCGAAAAAAACTTCCTTTATCCATTCGAAGCACACTTTATCCGATTCTTGGTCATAAAATTTATTCTTGGCCAGGACATATTGTTGACGTTGTTGCCGTACTAGGCACATTATTTGGAGTTGCCACTTCTCTAGGAATCGGAGTCATGCAAATCAACTCTGGACTTAATAGCGTCTTTTCAATATCAATTTCTCCCTTAAATCAAGCTTTTCTTATTGTCGCAATCACACTTTTTGCAACAATCAGTGTTGTCTCTGGCTTAGATAAAGGAATAAAAATTTTGAGTTCTTTAAATATGATTCTAGCTTTTATTTTTTTAATCTTTGTATTTGCCTTTGGGCCAACACTTTTTATCCTTAACAGTTTCGTACAAAACACCGGTTATTTTTTGCAAAACATTATTCAAACAACAACCTGGACTGATGCCTACCGCCATACAGGTTGGCTCGGAAATTGGACTATATTTTACTGGGCATGGTGGATTTCTTGGGCGCCATTTGTTGGAATATTTATTGCTCGAATCTCTCGCGGCAGAACCTTAAGAGAATTCGTCATTGGAACAATGTTTGTTCCCGCTGCTTTAACCTTTTTATGGTTTTCCGTTTTTGGTGGAGCCGCCATTTCAATGCAATTATCTAAATCTCATGATTTTAGCTCAATAGTAAACACAGAAGTCTCTTTGGTTTTATTTGAATTTTTACAACAACTCCCTTTTTCTACAATTTCTTCTATTCTAGCCATTATTGTTGTTCTTTTATTTTTTATCACATCATCGGACTCAGGATCATTTGTTATCGATATGATTGCTTCGGGTGGAAAGGCGAATCCAAATCCCGCTATTAAGATCTATTGGGCTAGTCTAGAAGGCGTTATTGCAATAATCCTCCTTCTAGGGGGCGGCTTAAAAGCCCTTCAAACAGCAACAATCACATCTGCATTCCCTTTTTCAATAATTATGCTACTTATTTGCTGGGGACTTTTTAAATCACTTAAAGAAGAAGAAAATAACATCTATCAAAACCATATTATTTCTCACGTTGATGATGATGTTAATAATTTATAGTAATTTTTTCAAAACAATCCAAAATCTAAATTTATGTTGCTAACCTCTTATCCGCTGATATGAACTAATCAATAGTCTTTTAGGATATAAGGAGAGTCACATGAAAACTGTTTTAATTTCTGTTTTAATTTTTGCTGTTTATTTTACAAATTCAATCCCTGCTTCGGCATCTTCTGTTGTTGAAACCGACACTTTTTCCATTTTTGAATTAGATATAAACTCAAACAACTTTGAAGATCAACTCAAAGCGGCCCTAGATGCCTCCACAGAACTCTATTTAAGAGCACACTTTCAACTCAAGCAATTTGACACGCTTTTAAACCAAAGCTTTCTAGAGCGGAGAACAAGCTCTGAATTTCAAAACATAGTTCATCCTGTGTATAAAACATTAATGGCTCTTTGGGAAATCTCTGATTCCCTTGAAGACAAAATCACCTCTCTTTATAAAACCCTGCTTGAAAGCTATGACATCCGTATTACAAAAAAAGGACTTTCTGGCGCACTTGATAAAAATAAACCCGAATTTATGAATAATAAAAAATTAAAAAATAGTCTTAGCTTGATTATGAAATCCCTTCGCAAAAGACTAACCGAAAGCGAAACCCATCGCATTGCTCTTCAACGCCTTATTTCTTCTTTACAAGAAGTTATTGTTGAATATAACAGCACTCGAATGTCGGAAGACTTTACTCCATCCTCATTTAATCAATACATCATTTCAGACCTCCAAGAGTTTCAAAGCCGATTAAACGCATTAGGAGACACTCAAGACGAACTCGATTTTGAATTTAATCACAAAATGGACTTTTTAATTCATGATAGAAGTGCTCAATTGCCCCTCCCTCTCAATCACAATGATTCAAACCAAACAAACTTACGACCTCCCTTTTTCCCAATTGATTTTTCACCTTCACTTTTATTGGTTTCTAATGGAACCACAATTTATCCTCATTCTGGAAAATCGGGAAACATCACTGGTTCTCGATTTCCTCAAGGAACATGGGCTATCACTTTTGACGATGGCCCCTCATCCCGTCATTCTGAAGAAATTATACGCAACTTAAGGGAATTCAATATGACCGCAACATTTTTTTGGCTCACAAAGAGCTTGTCTCCGAATAACTCAATTTTTCGTTTTGCTATTGAAAACAACATGCTCATTGGCAATCACTCTCGCACTCATGCAAACTTAGGAAAAGCAAATCACGCAAGCCTCCATCAAGAAATCACAGAATCCACTCAATTTTTTATCAATCAAATGCACTATACGCCTCAATTTTTTCGCCTTCCTTATGGATCAGGATTAAACAATTCAACTGTTCGTCAAATGATTGCAGACAACAATATGATTCATGTCTTTTGGAACGTTGACACCCTTGATTGGCAAGATAAGAATCCCGATTCAATTGTTCAACGCGCATTAAAACAAATGGCTCTTCAAAAACGAGGGATTATTCTTTTTCATGACATTCATAATCAATCTAAAATTGCTTCAAGAAAGCTCATGGAGTTCATTCACTCAAATCCCAATTGGAGAGTCAAGGGCCTCGATGAAATTGTTGACTCAATCAACTACAACTAAGTTTTAAGCCAATTATTTTGTCGACAGCGTTTTCTATATCGATTATTTAGTGCCTGTTGCGAAATAAGAAAAGTGGCTGTTGCAAAACAGCCAACTATGAAACAT
>CAYMLA010000012.1:0-7209 GCA_964390785.1 uncultured Bdellovibrionales bacterium
CTCCATTAAATCTATTTCGCAACAGGCACTATATACTTTAAAAAAGGATATTTTTTAAAGTCAGAATCAAAAGTAAAAATTTTTTTTACATTATGTTGTTTAAGGCAAATTGCAATTCGAGCATCAAATATTTCGTTCCCTTTTAGACCAGGAATGCTTTTCTCAATTTCAATTAACATTCGCCACCAATTCGTATCTTCATCTAAAATTCGAATAGAGTAATATTCAAGTAAGTCAGATAAAACTCTGATTGCATTTTCAATTTTCATGGGATTTGAAAAAACTTTAGAATGGGTCAAAAGCCTAAGAGTTTCTCCAACATTGGTGGGAGTAATACAGAGCTCTTCAGATAAATCGTTCACTCCTTTTGTTGCTATTTTGTGATGAATTGAAGAAGAAACAATAAGCCCAATCAAGACATTAGTGTCAAGAGCGATCATCAAGTTCCTCCATCCATTCTTTTCTGCTCGATAGATCTATTTTTTCTTCACCCAAATCGACTGGTGTAAATTTCTTTAATTTAGTTTTGTTTCTATTTTTTAATTCTTCTCTTCCCAAAGAAGCCCAAAAACAAATAATTTCACTAAGAGATTTTCCTGTTTTAACAGATTCAGCTTTAGCTTCTTCATAGACTCTATCATCAATAATTAAACTTGTTTTCATAATTACTCCTGTATTCAATTATATTGAATACATATTCAAATAGCAAGAATAAAATAACATTCAATTAAAAAATCTTGAAATTGTATAAGCCCTTAATGCTATTTTTTTAAAAAAAATTATGCTTAAAATTTAATTTTTAAGGCTTTGTCCAAAAATAATAAAAATTAATGCCAATAAAATAAACAAAAAATATCTTTGATATTTAATTTGAGTTCTTAAAAGATTTAATTCCTTTTTTATTTTAATGGTTTCCTCAAGATTTTCAGAAGAATTCCTATTTTCAGTGTGTGTCTCTATCTGTTTATCTTTAATGGAGAGGTTCTGAAGCCAATAGGAATGATTTAATCCTGGAATTTTTTCTTGTAGGGCGAGGTACCACTGAAGAGCTCTATAGATATGGGGGGGCGTAGAAAAATCCATCGCCGTCCAGCGAGACCAAGTTGAAGGATCAACAAGAAGCAGCTGAGCCATTTTACGTTTTGAAAGGCCTAATTGAAAACGAATATCTTCCAAATGACCGATCTGGGTTTTTATGACCGACACCTCGGCTTCATATTTGATTCTTAAAGAGGTTTTCACTTTAAATTGACTTTTTTCCATAACTAGACCTTTGATATGTTTCATATTTCATTATTTAATAAGTATATTGCAACATAGTATGATGTATTTTACAACATATTCTATTTTTAAGCCCCATCGGTTTAAATTTGAAAAACAGTTCAATTTTGTTCTTGACAATAACTCTACCTAAATTGAAAATAGGCTATAGCTTATAGTTATAAGCTATAGCCCTAACTTATTGAAATTACGGTTTAAATGAGGTCGCGTTGATCTAATTGAAAAATAACCCTAGAAAAATGAAGATATTGTGCGGTGCGCAGCAATGAATTACGCTCATTTTATTTTGATAATTTTTCACACGCGAGGTGTATGCGGCGCAATAAATTGAGGTGTCGTTAATCTTTGTCCAGTGGCCATTTTCTAACTGCCACCTGATGGGAGGAACTATTGAAACAACAATATGCCTTAAATAAAAGCAAGTATTTGCTCACCCCAGAAAGAGAAAAACTGGAAGAAATTTGCACTCATTTCATTCGAACCGATCGAAGAAACTGTTTGCTCATTTTATTAGCACTAAAAACAGGAGCAAGAGCGAGTGAAATTCTAAATCTCAAACGCTCAGACATTGATCCCTACGAACAAAGTCTTTTTATTAAGGGAATTAAAGGCAGCAATGATAGAGAACTCCCCATTCAGCAAAAGCTTTTTTTTCAACTTCAAACCCATGCCGAACAGACAAAAACAGAAAAAATTTTTTCCATTTCCTATCCCCGCCTTGTTCAAATTTGGCTGCACTATCGTCCTGTGCATAAAAAATTTCATAGTTTAAGACACACTTTTGCCATTGAACTTTATAAAAAAACAAAAGACCTTCGTTTGGTGCAATTTGCCCTCGGACACAGAAACATCTCAAATACAATGATTTATGCAGATTACCTCTATTCTCAAGAAGAATTAAGAAAACATCTTTTATAAAAATTAAGGGCTGATAATTTATTGAGCGGCTGGAAATTTTTTAATCAGTTATTCTGGATATAAATTTAAAATATTTAGTCTCAATCACATCAATTTCCATTTCGTTGCCTTCAGAATCTTTGACTTGGTCTGGTAGCTTGAGATTTGATCCAGTAAATTCTTTATTTGATTCAAATAGAATATTTCTCTCTTCTCCAGTTTCATCCGAATAATAAGGAACATAAAAAGAATCAACTTTTGCATTATTGGGAAAAAAACCTTCAACCATATTCATTTGATCAACTATGATTTTGGGACAATTCTTAAATACAATTGAAGACACAGACTCTGCCTTTTGCATCCATTTGATCCATTCTCGAATGCCACAAGAATTAATTGCTGATATCCCATCAAGATCTAAAGTTAATGATGTTCCTTCGAGGGGATAATCTGAAAAATTAACATCTTCATCAATTTGCCCAGATAATCGATAATAATCAGCTTCTTGTTTTTCAACTTTAAACTTACTCACAAATACGCTCCTTTTTTACTGAAAACTCTCATTAATCTATTTTTACAAAAAAAATTCAATAAGGAATCATTAAATGTAAAAATACAGACTTAAACCCGTGCAACTAATAAGTTAAAAATTCAATTTTGTACGCTTTTATGTCGATAACTCTATAGAATTTAAATTTAAAAAGAAGATTGTTGCAAGAAAATTATTTTAAATAAAATGGAGTTTACGTTTAGATGATAACAAATTTTCCAGTTCAGGTTTTTGATTCTATTTTAGATAGTGTTTTTCTTATTGATGAAACTGGAAAAATAATTTATGCCAATGAAATAGCTAGTCAACTTGCTGGACTCAGCGTAAAACGAACCCTCAAAAAAAATTTTTTTGAACTCTTTATATTTTCTCCAGAAAAAAACCTTTCTTTTGAAAAGATCAAATTCATTTTAGAACAAACTCCCTATCAGGAAATTTCTTTTCAAAACCACGAAGCAAAAGAATTCACTGGTCAAATTACAATTCAACCTTTTACAAATGAAAATAATAACTTATCAAAACAATGGCTCATCTATATTAGAGACGTTGGTTTAGAAGAAAAATTACATAATAAATATAAAACGGAATTGAATAAAAAAGAAGTTCTTATAAAGGATCTTGAAAATGCAAAAAAAGAGCTAGAAAATTACTCAAAAAATCTTGAACAGATGGTCGAAGAAAGAACTTCAAAAATTAAAGAATTAAACATCCTACAATCAGCAATGCTCAATAGCTTAAATCAAGCTTTTCTTATTTTTAATGAAGGAGGTGAATGTTACCCTGCCTATTCTAAAGCTTGCCTTAATTTATTAGAAACCAAGCCAGAAGGAAAACCCATTTGGAATGTTTTAAATCTATCCTCTGAAGAATCAGATCATTTTAAAAAATGGATGCAAACCGTTTTTTCTGAACTGTTGCCTTTTGAAGACCTTTCTCCATTAGCTCCTAATCAATTTAAACACAGTCAAAATAGACACATTGAATTAAATTATTATCCTATGAAACAAGATAAACAAATTAAGGGCATTGTTTTAGTAGCATCAGATAAAACAGAAGAAATAACTGCCAAATTTGAAGCAGAAAAAGAGCGTCAAAATGTCAAAATGATTAATTCCCTTGTGACAAATAAAAAACATTTTTCATCTTATGCACAAGACACCCTAAAACTTCTTTCTTATATAGATCAATTCGAAAAAGATCATTTTTATAATGAACTTGAAGTCAATACCCTTTTAAGAACCATTCATACATTAAAAGGAGGAGCTTCTTTTTTCTATTTTTCAGACTTAGTGGATAAAATCCATAACTTTGAAACAAATCTCGTTGAAATTCTTATTTCTCATAAAAAAACATCAAAGCAATTAAAAAATATAATTCAAAAAGGAATCAGTGAAGTTAAGTCTTCGTTTTATTACTATTTAGAAAAATACCAAGAATTTTTTGGAGAAAATATTCTTACTAAACAAAGAGACATTGAAATTTCAACGACTGAAGCATTGAATCTTATTCAGTCAATAGAACGCTCAATCCCTTCAAATAAAATTATCAATCAAATTCTTTCATGGCTAAATGTGCCCATTTACAATTATTTTAAGCCTTATGAACACATTATTTTTGATTTATCACAAAACACGGGCAAAAAAATTCATCCTCTTGTTTTTGAAGGAAAAGAACTCCAAATTTTTCCAGAGCCTTATGAGAATTTTTTTTCAACACTTATTCATGTGTTTAGAAATATTGTCGATCATGGAATTGAAGCCCCTGAAACACGAATAAAGAACAACAAAAATCCCATAGGAACAATTAAAGTCAAAGTTTTAAAGGATTCTTTTGGAATTCAAATTCAAATCATCGATGACGGAGCTGGAATCGATATTGAAAAAGTTAAACAATCGCTACAAAATAAAGGTGTTGACACACAGAATATGACAAACACAGATCTCATTCAATCAATCTTTTTAGACCAAATCAGTACAAAAAATGAAGTTACTTTATTATCAGGACGCGGGATTGGCTTATCTGCTGTAAAACATGAAGTTGATAAAATTGGAGGAAGAGTCTCTGTTAAAACTTCAAAACAAGGAACAACTTTTATAATTAATCTTCCCGAAATTAATAGGATATCTACAAGCCAACAAAATCAAGCCGCATAAGTAGTGCTTATTTCGCAACAGCCACTAAGTAGTGGCTGTTGCGAAATAGCCAACTTTTTCGTTGGCTTCGTTCAAATTTTATGATGCTTTTCCCATGCTGCTAGCATTTTGGTTTTAATTGTTGCTGCATTAAAAGGCTTAACAACGTAATTGCTTACTCCAGACAGTATGGCTTCTGTAACTTGATGTTTTTCTCCTTCAGAAGTAATAAGAAGGAATGGAAGGTCTTTCCATTGAGGTTCTTTTCTGATTTGTTTAAGCAATTCAATTCCTGATAATTTTGGCATTTGCCAATCAGAAAATATAAATTCAATGGGTTGATTTTTAATTTGACAATCATGCAATACACTTAATGCTTTTTCTCCATTTTCTGCTGTTTTGAAATTTGAATAACCCAAATTAGACAAAATTTCTTTTAAAAGACTTATAATTGTCGGCATATCATCAATAATTAAAATGCGTGTTGTTAAAGGTATCATTATTCCTCGTTTTCATCTATTTGAAAAAAACAAACACCTGGATCATGCACTTCTTCACTTCGAGCATCTAAATAAAATAATGAAATTACTTCAGTTTTTACTCCTTTAGAAATGTTAAAAATAGTATAGTCTGAATTCTCTACAATTTGATGAAGGCCACGCCCTGCTCCCCCTTTTCCTTCTTCACTGTGCCGAGGAGTTCCTTGATAGCAATTATTTAAATAAGAAAATAACGTTTCAAATGTTAATGAACCATAATCATCTTCAACTGAAAGAGCGGCAAACATGCCATCTGTTCCATACTTTAAAATGCTTGATTTTCCATCTGGGAGTGTTACAACTTCTTTTCTTGAAACATGATTAAAGATATGAGCTCCAGTTTCATCAACAGGAGCATCATAAAGAGCATTCATCAGCATCTCTTCTGCAACTCCCTTGCATCGATCAATCAAAGACTGTTTGATGCCCATCATTTTAAAATATCCACAAAAATCTTCAATAGCTTCTATTCTTTTATCACTCGAATTTAACCAGATGTCTTTTACATCAAGTTCCCAAGATAAATATTTTTCGAAACCAAATATTTTTTTGCTTAAAAGTTTATTTGAAGTGGCCAGTAAATTTTTTACTGTAAACGATCGATTTTTAAAATTTTGAAACATTAAATTACATTTAAACCCTTTACTAATAATATCAGAAATAATGTCCTTTGTTGATTCACTATAAACAAGGACTAATTTATTTTCATTAAACTGATATCCTAGATTTAAATACTCTTCTAACATTGCTCGATCTGTGAATACCAATTGAGGATTATCTTTTTGTATGATTTGAGTAAAAATATTCATTTCAGAAGTCGTCATTAAACTGATCCCAGTCCCTCCTAATGCCATTCGTGAGAGTAAAATATGTCTTTTGCTCGAATGGGAAAAGACAACTTTTTTATTATGCATTGCTTGTTCTATGGCATGAATATCTAAAAAAGATTCCAATAGATTGACCATTTTTTTAAAGTTACCAACAATTTCTTTGAGAACAGTGTTTTCATTTTCGCTGTTTTCATCGTAAAATTGATTTACGGTTGCTTCAATTGGTCTTATATTTTCATCATAGAGAGAACGAATTTCCGTTAAAACTTTCTTTCTAAATTCTAACAAATCCTCAAGTTTTTCTTTTGCAGCCATTAAAGTAATATTTTTTCGAGAAAGCTCTTCGGTTTTTTTTAAAATATTTTCCGTTCTTTTTTTAATTCTAAGCTCTAAATGCTCATTGATTTGTTTTAAGTTTTCTTGAGTTTTTATTAGCTCTCTATTGGCAATTTCAAATTGCATTGCTTTTAAATTAGTGAGCGATATTTTTTCTGATAATTTTTTTGTAAAAAAGCGATAAAAGGAATTTAATAATTGAATATGAATTTTTTTATCTGAATTAATAAAGGGTGAAAAATCAATAACCATTAACTTTGAATCTTTTTGTGCAACCACTTCGGCAACTGTATTTTTCCCCGTAACAAGGCTGATTTCACCAATGATTTCACCTGGGTCCGTTAAAGTCGCTATTTTTTCCTCATTAAAATTAACAGTAAACTCCCCTTCAATTATAACAAATAAACTGGTGTTAAACTCGTTTTGCCCAACAATGATCTCCCCTTCAACAACAGATTTTAAATAAGAAACAGAAAGGACTTCAGTTTTAATCGCTTGTTCCATTGAAGAAAAAAAAGGAAGACTGTTGATATAATCACTAAGATTTGAAGTTTCAAAATCTCCATGTTGAATTTTCTTTGCTGCAACCTTCAAATTATTGCTCCCACATTATTAATTATCTCTTATTCGGAATTTTAAAATCT
>CAYMLA010000012.1:7219-15568 GCA_964390785.1 uncultured Bdellovibrionales bacterium
TGTCTGTAATTTAATCTCTCATTGATTATTTTAAGACAACTAACTATCCTAATGTCCATGTTGATTCTGTTTTTAGGATTACTTCCTCTTTTGGCTTTTGTCATACTTGATTCATTGAGCACAATGAAGACCGCTATTGTTTCTGCATTAGCAATTGGTTTTATAGAATTGATTTTCTCTTTTTACTTTTTTGGAGGCTTAGACTGGATTTCTATCGTCATTTTTTTTCTATTTATTTTTATGGGACTTATTTCAATTAAAATGAATTCTCCTCTGAGCTTTAAACTTCAACCTGCGCTTGTTAGTTTCTTATTTGGTTTTTCACTTTTCATAAGTTATTTCATCGGCCATCCTCTTTTAGCTGTTCTTCTTGAAAAATATCAAGAACCACTTATGCAATGGCCGCAGTTCTTTAATCTGCAAGAACAATTCGGAATGGAAAACTTATTGCGAATTTTTACTATCATGACTTTTACCTCTTCGATTGCTTTTTTAATTCATGGCCTTCTTGTTACATGGGCTGCTCTTAAACTTTCTAAATGGTGGTGGATTTTTATTAAAGCCGTTGCTATTTACCCTCTCTTGTTTTTATCGTCATTGCTTGTTCCCTTTATTTCTCTCTAATGCAGTGAAAAGTTCAATCTTTTTTTAAACAAGGTGTCATTTAGTGGCTGCTGCCAAAAAAAAAGAAAAGTGTTCACTCTTTTAATCTAGCCAATGCTCTTATTTATAGTCTATTCTTAAATAGAAATGGATTTATTTTAAATTACAAAATTTATTCATAAAAAAATCATGGAAAAGGATGTCCAAATGAAAAAAAAGAATTTTATACTTCTTATTCAAGCTCTTTTTATTTTTTTTGTTTCTCATTTCACTTTTGCAACAGAAATTGACTTTAATCCCCTACCTATTTGGATTGATCATTCAAGAGAAGTCAGTGATCAACTTCCCCCTCTTATAAAAAGATCCGTTTTTCCTGATGAAACTTTTCGTCTTCCTGCTGAATATGAACCTGTTCAAGCCATTTTTCTCGGAAATCGAGGCTATTCGACCATGTTAAAAGATATTGCTGAAGTGGCCGCCAATGAAGGTCATGTCGAAATTTGGATGGCCAATGGCCCGTCTTCTCTTTCCAATGTTCCCAGTGAACTTTATAAGCCTATCCATTGTCCACTCAACACCGTTTGGGCCAGAGATTATGGTCCTTTTGGAATTGCTGACAATGGTTCAACTCTTGCTATCGTTGATTCAATCTATCGACACTATTCTTATCGACGATATGACGATGCTCTTCCCACTTGTTTAGCTAATCAAAAAAAAGTTTCTCCTTTTGGTTTAAATGTTATTCTTGATGGTGGCAATGTTATGGTCGATTCTACAGGAAACCTTTTTATGACCAAACGCACTTATAATTGGAATTCCAACAAATCCCCTCAAGAGGTTGATCAACTCATTAAAGCTTTTTTTAATGTTCACACCATTCATACTTTTGATTATGCCGGATATCCAGGAAGTCCAGGTGATGGCACTGGCCATATTGACATGTTTGTTAAACTTTTAAATGACAACACCGTATTGATTACCGAAACAAATGATGAACCCTTTCGAACGGCCTGTGAGAAGGCTTTTGATTATTTTCAATCACAATTAGCACCCAACGGAAAGCCTTATAAAATTTATCGAATACCAGGATGGCGTTCAGGACGAACATGGTACACTTACACCAATTCATTGATCGTTAATGATATTGTTATTGTGCCTTCATATTCCAATTCCACTCAGCTTAATGAACAAGCACAAACGATTTATCAAAACGCGAGTCCAAATTTAAAAGTTAAATTCGTTAATTCTGATAGTTCAATTTCTGCTGGTGGGTCTATTCATTGTGTAACTCAACAAATTCCCGCTCTTACCACTCAATAAATAGTGGCTGCCGCAAAACAGCCAACTTTTTTCCGCCCAAGGCGGAAGAGTGATTCGTTGGCTTCGCTCAAATCTCACTGCGACGTAACAGCATCTAATTTTGATGAAGTGCTTTTGAAATCAATGCCATGCTGTCTTCGTACTCTCTAGCAACTAAAGACACAAAGGCCGCTTTTTCATGGATATCAGAGCAATAGAGCAAAGTTCCTGAAATGGCTTCAAACTGCAACAAACATCCTGAAGAGTTTAAATTCACCAGATCAATAGTCTCAAATTTTAATTTTTCTTTAATCTCTGACAAGAGCTCTAATTGCTGATCAAAATCCGAAGACTTACGAAAATAAAGACCAATATCAATATCGTTATAATTTATTGAAGTTTTAATAAAACTACCAAAGACCCAAACACAAATGATATTTTCATGTTTAGTCCAAACGTCCTGCAACACGGATAAATCAATTTTTTTTTGCATAATTGAGCACATCCACTTTAAATTTATCAAAATCATCCAAGTGATTGTTAAGGATGTTGACGATAATTTGAGGGTCTATATTTTCATAACGATGGACGACAAAATTTCTAAACTGAACCATTTTTTCAAAATTTTTATATTCTGGTATTACACCCATTTTAGTGCATGTTTCGATAGCTTCTTTTGAAGTCGATGCTGGAGTTTTACCATTTATAGATATTATTCTTTGGCAAATATCAATCATAATTTCTGTTAAAATTTGAAGATTTCTTTCAACTGCCCTAGCCGTTCGCCAGTCATTTTTTAACGTTTCTGCAGAAATTTTACCTAGAGATTTAAGCTCATCAATGAATTGATCCATCAATTGAAGTTTTTTTAAAATAACACCATTAAATTTCATTTTAATACCTTGTCTAAATATTATACTCACTTTTCATTCTAATGAGTGGCTGCTTTTCTTATTTCACAGCAAGCACTATTTATCAACAATCACTGTTCATATTTTACACCAACTATTCTATTTAATAGAACCAAGAAAAACGAATCACCGGAGAAATAAGAGTTCTTTGATAACTGACTTTAGCAAACTGTGTCCCACCTGTTAGAGTTTCAGGATAAGTTCCAGACCAATAATTAAGCCATAAACCCAACTTCATTGTATCTGTTAACGGGTATGAGTAACCAAAGGCAAATTTGATTGATGAACCTCTCCATGTTGATGATGCCCCTGAGACGCTATAGCTTGCTGTTGATTGTATGTGATAGGCAATATCAACTCCCCATGCTTTTTCTTTATCAAAATACCAAGAAAATTTTGGCCCCATATCCATTGATGAAAACGTCGTGGTTGAAGACCCACTGGACTGTGATTGAGAGACAGCCATAATGTTCCAACCAACTGAATAAGATTCTTTTCTATCTAAAAAAGTTGAAAAACCAATATCATAAACCATCGTTGTTGAAGTTAAATTAGAATCTTCTTTGAGAGTATCTGAAAAATAAAAAACATCGAGATCAACACTTGCTGAAAAAGCATTAAAAGAATAAAAAAGAGAAATAATAACCAATATAAAAGTTAAATTTTTCACTCTATTCCTTATAAAATAAGACGAACACCATTACTCAATAACAATAATAAAATTGTTATAAAACTCATTCTTATTTTAGAATGACATGAATAATGAACAGTTCCAAGTGATTGCTTAATAGACTCGTCAACAGGCCAGTTAGTGGCTGCTGCAAAAGAGCCAACGAAAAAGTTGGCTGTTTTATAGCAGCCACTATTTAGACGGGTTCGATTAAGTGAGTTTACAATCAGACCAATTTAAAACCGATGCCTGTTCAATATCAATTGAATCTTTAATTAGGACTTTGGGAGTATATTTAAAAACATTTTTATGAGACTTCTCATTTTTTAACTCTCGAAAATAATCCAAATTAGACTGACTCACTTTTGTGAGAGATTGATAATCCTGAGAAGTCATTGGCACAAATTCACCACGAGGATGAGCTTCAGAAATTCGATCGGCATGCCATAGAACAAAAGAACCTTTTATTGAATCAATCGGGATTTTATACCATTCACAAACCAAACAAGGTTCATTTCCTGTTTCTTCCAAGGCTTTAAAAATCAATCGAGGATCAATTGCCACACAATGAACAAGATCCATATGAGGACTATTAAGATAAGGGACAAGCTCTTCTGAATAAGTTTCCGCGCCATGAACACGGCTCCACTTTTCAGAACAAATTCGGCGATTTACCACATGAAGTTGACTTATTGGATGAATAATTGATCCGATCATCTCAAAGGGTTTCATGTGGTATACGTAATTCATGGAACCAAAATCCTCTTTAATGAAGTCGCTATTACAAAACAATTAATTTTTGTTTTTTAACATATTGATTAAGTCTTTTATAACAAGCACCCCATAATTATTTTTCCGTTATAATAAAATTCCCTGTAGCCATTTTAAAGTCTAGTCTAAAAACCCTTACCAAGAAAGCAATAATACACATTGTTAAGATTGTATTTATTAATGATTACTATAAAAATAACTGATAGTTAGGAAATCTTAATCAAGGTATTTCTAAGAAGAAAAAAAAACCTATACTATTTGAAACACAAACAAAAAACCCCTTGTCAAAAAACAAGGGGTTTAAAAAATTTATTCTTATTTTCTTAACGATTCCTCAAAATGGAACCTCAGAACAATTTACAGAAAAAATGAATTAAAAAACATTTAATGTTGCAGAAACAGCAACATTTGTTCTTTCTGGCTTAATATCTTTAGGAACAAATTGAACGTTTGGGTAAATATAGATATTTCGAGACGGAGAAATAGCAACTCCAAGAGACTGATAAGCTTCATCTCTTTGAAAAGTCATTTCTGGCATACTTCTATCTTTTGAAATATTAAAGTATCCAAAAACCGTTCGAAATGCAAAAGTCTCATTTAAAGAATATTCTGCAAAAGGATACATCCCTCCACTTAAATCAACTTGTTGAGCTTTTAAATATGAAAGGGGTGCGTCAACCCATTCAGGATTATATTTTCTTCTATATTTATTATAATCAGCAAGTTGAGCCTGATCTGATTGATAATTATAATAACCCATTGAAAAAGCAGTTCCTACTGTAAGTTTATTGTTCATAAATGTCCATAGAAACGTTTGTCCAAGACTAACTGAAAAATCGGCACCTTCAGCGAGGGCTCCTTCACTTGTATAAATAGTCGAATCAATACTACTACTCATTTGAATATTTGCTAATTTATAATAAGCCGACACCCCCAAATAGGGACTTGATAAACTAAGGTTTTCACTCGTTGAAGTTGTTTCTTGTAATCTACTATGAAAAGGTCTTGTTACTGAAAAACCAGAACCCATATAAGTACTTAAGTTTTTATTAATTCGATATCGACCTTTAATGCTAGCTGATCCAACAACTGGATTTCCTTCTCTGGCAGTAATGATACTAGGACGATCTTTATCCAATGGGCGTTCAACAGTACTGCCATTATATCCAAGAGAAACACTCATGGACCATTTTGACTTTGAACCAGAATCAGCTCGCATTCGAGCGTTTGTGATTTCTTGATCAATGTCATCAGCTTGTTCTTTTTTCTTTCCGGCTTTAGCATCCTTAAGTTCCATTTTTGTTTCGCCTGAACTACTGGATGAATCTGTTTCAGCAAAAGATTGGCCAGAAAAAGCTGTAAAAAAGCCAACAGCCATAATAAGCGTAACTAATCGTTTCATGAGTCGTTCCCCTTTCTCATTGTTTTTTTAGCGAAACAAACTTTCGCATTTTATTTATAAACTAAAACTAAATTCTAGGTATTTATTCAGACTAGCAATTCTGATACCAAAAATTTAAGCCTCTTTTAGAGCCAAAATGTCATCACTTAAACATGATCATTTGAGTCATTATTCTTTACTAACACAAAGATTAATCGAATTACATAAAAAAAACCACCCAAAAGGCCAGAATGCCTCCACTATATTTTACTTTGACTCTAATTTATTAGAAATACTAAATAAAATAACTTTTAATAAAGTATAAATTTTACAATGCAAAATAATAACTGTTCAATCATTAAATCTCAATTTCAATGATCTTTATTCAATTAAAAAAACACTCCTTGAAATTATGAAAGCTGTTGTCGTTTTCGTTATTATTTTTTTTTGTTCTCTCACCCTATCCTTTTGTCTTGAATAAGCTGTTTTTTAGGAATAAATTTTAATCCTTTTTAAAATTATAATGAAACGCCTATTTTAGGTTTGATTATAGAAACTCCATTGGAGTTGAAAACAGACAAGGGGGAAAGAATGAAAAGATTAGCTGGTTTAATTTTAGTGATGGGCTTTTTTGCCGTATTCACAACTCAAGCAACAACAGATTCATCAAACAATGAGGAACAAGTTACTAGTGACAGTAAAATGCCATTAAAAGAAGCAACTCGTGGCCAAGTCAAACAAACTAAAGACGATATAGATCAAGTGATCACCAATAAGAAACTTCGTGCGGAACTTGGATCTAAGTCTAAGTGGTCGGCTAGTCTTGATATGGCTTATGATGGTGGATCGGTTGAAAAGCCAATTGATGAAATGCGACCAGATATTTATGAAACCACTTATAGCCCAAAAGACGTACGGTTATATGGAAGAGTTAAAGGAAGATATCGGGTTTCACCAAAAGATTCTATCAGTTTTGGAATCGGTGTTGAAGCCATCAAACCATTTCATGGAGCCTTTAATGATGTTGATAAAAGTCATAATTACACAGATGTGTATGATCCGTTTGTTAACTATACCCGAGCCTACAATTTTAGAGGATTGCAAAATGTGACTTCTATTGAAGCCGTTCTGCCAACCACTAAAAATAGCACTAAGATGGGTAAACTAGGATATGTGAGTCTTTCTCAAACACTGATTGGTACAGCTTTTAATAATAAACTTTCAGTTGGAGTTGCTGTCGAGGGGTATCAATACTTATGGAATACCAATGATGATAAAACTTTTCGTGATTACACAAATTATTTAGTCAATTCTAGAGGCCAAAGTCCAGAAGATGTTAGTAAGGATTTTCCTAATTCAAGTGTCATGGCTTCGCAACAAATTGAATCGGAAGCCGCTGTCTATCCCTTTTTAGAATGGACCTTTAACGACACTTTTAATTTAAGAACTGTGTTTGGCTATTTCTCTTATTTTAAAACCAGAGAAGATAATTATAGTTCGTTTCAAAAACAAGACACTTATCAGTCAATTGGTTTAGGTGTTTCTGTTGCTAGGAATTTCTTTTTATATCCTAATTTACAGTTTAGTCCTGAAAATGCTCGATGGGACAGAACAAATGTAGGCATTTCTGCTACGATCAATTTGTTTTAGATCGGATCCGTAACTGATTTAAAATAAAAGTGGCTGTTGTGATTTGACAAACCTCAAATAGAACGCATTATCGACAGCCGCTTTATCTTAAATGGCCTTAATTTTCGATTCATTTTCATTTAGACCAAAAGATAAAATTTTCATTTTCATTTTCTAACAAAAATGATAACCATTATCTTAATATGACGCTTGAAAAACTCAAACTCAATGATGAAGGTACTTTAGTCTCCCTTTGTGGTCATTCTTACTTAGTTGAACGTTTGTTTGAACTCGGTTTTCACAAAGGACGAAAACTTAAAGTGCTTCGAAGATCTCCCTTTGGAGGAATCATTGTACAGGTCGGACATTCCTTTTTTGCATTAAGAGAAGAAGAGGCCAAGTGTTTAACCATTCAACTCTAACTTCAATAGATAAAAAAAAAATATCAAAACCAATCTGCATTGTAGGATCACCCAATTCTGGAAAAACAACTCTATTTAACTGGTTAACAGGTTCAAAATTTCAAACTGTCAACTATCCCGGAGCCACTGTTGACTTTGCCTATGGTCAAACATTATCCGTTTATGGTCAGCCTTTTCAGATCATTGATACGCCCGGAACATATAGCTTATTTGCCAAAAGTCCGGAAGAAGAAGTCACTTTTAATACTCTCTATCATCATCCTCAATTTGATCAACTCGAAACACTGATCGTCGTCGTTGATGGAACTCAGCTCAATCGTCATCTTTATCTCGTCAAACAACTCAAAGAGGCTCAATTTCAATTTGTTATTGCTTTAACAATGAGTGACCTATTAAAGGAGCACTGCATAAATCTTAACATGGATAAACTTTCTGAAATCATTCAAGCTCCTATTATACCAATCGATGGACGTTTGGGAGGAGGGACAAAAGATCTTATTGAAGCCGTTCGTCTCCTTCCAAAAAATACAAATCTAGAAATTAAAAAACTTAAATCTTGGGATATTGCCAAGATCGAAGAAACTGGACAATGGATTGAAGACACTCTTCAATTGGTTCTTGAGCCAGAAAATCATTCTAGTTATGAAAATATCAGTTCCACCA
>CAYMLA010000013.1:0-2762 GCA_964390785.1 uncultured Bdellovibrionales bacterium
AGCGATAAAAGTTCTTGGTCAACGAAAAATGAACTCTTACATAAATCAACAAATGAATTTTTGAAAAAAATTCAATTTAGAGTCTTCATTGGCCAATTGGGATTGAATTTGTTAACGTGCATTTAAAAGGGGGGGAGTTGGTCATGGCTTTATCATTAGAATCAATTGGTGTCGGTTGTATTTTTTCAATTTTATCTTCCCTTTCTCCCGTTGACGAAAAAATAGACGGACTCCAATTTACACTTGATGATTATTTAAATGCAAAAGCCTATTGTGAAGACGTATTAGAGACTCAATTTAATGACTTAAATGAAAAGGATTTATTAATTGACCTTTCAAGCAATTGTGAAAGCTCAGAAGTTTGCACTGTTGATCATTAGTGTTTGTCTGACATTTTTTATTTCAACTTATTTTTTTTTAGATACAACTAAGTTAAAAGAAAAAAATTATTTAAATATTCCCTTTCCGATAGGAAAAGAACTCCCACAACCCACCAAAGTGCAGACGGTTTTAGATTATTTTTTTTTAGTCCAAATCAGTTCTGGATTGATTCATTTTGATGGTTCTCACTATCAGCCAGCGATTGCGAAATCTTGGTCTATCGAAGACAAGATGATAACTTTTTCACTCAGAGAAGACGCGAAATTTAGTGATGGGAGCCCCATTTCAACCAAAGACATAGAGACTTCGTTTAAGCGCATCATCATAGAAAGAACATCCACTCATTATCCCTTGTGGGATTATCTCGCTGGATGTGATAAAGTTAAAAGTTATGATGACCAATGCGAAGGGATTCAAATTTTATCAGAAAACCAAATCCTATTTAAGCTTTCTCGACCGACTCAGTCTTTTTTTGTGCTTTTAAGCTCACCAGAGACAGGCATCTGGGCTAAAGACGATATTCTTAAATCGAAAAAACAAAATCCAATAAAATTTAGTGGCGCATATTTTTGGCACGGCTTCGAGGATAATTATCATGTTCTAAGAGCGAATCCACATCATTGGTCTTTTAGTGATCAAACCATTGAGTCCGTCCATTTTGTTCAAATCAAATCGGGTGAAACAGTGAGAGCCTATTTTGAACAATTTGATTCAGATGTTTATTTTTCTAATAAGCTGCCTTTTGATCCCATTGATGAACCAGAGAATTTAGATAAAACATACACCCGACCAATGATTATTCATTATCTGCAAAAAGCCACAACCCATTCTAAGGGCAAAATTAATTCTCCCTTTTTGGAAAACTTTTGGTCTCGATTACCCGAAGGGGTCAATTCAGCAGAAACTTTTCTATTTACACGAGATTCAGTTAATTTATCTAAAGAGGACTATTTATCTTATGTTGGAAATTCCTCGACAGCTCATTTGCGTTTAGGAATTTTAAAACCCTTTTATGGTGACGGTTTTTGCAAGCTACTCGTAGAAACAGGCAAGGCTTCTGGCATTGATATTTCAATCGTAGAGATTAACATCCAAGAATTTAAAGATCGCCATACCGGTGAGGGTGAAAAAATTCAAAATATTGATTTTATTTTAGTGCCCTATGCTGCCTCTGAAAATTTTGCAGCCATCCAATTAAGATACATGACACCAAAGCATTATAAGCTTCCTGATGCTGTAAAATATGCTGAGTCTCTGACCTACGACACAGCGGTGGTTGAACTCTTAAAGCAATATCAAAAATCGTTATTAAACGATCAAGTGGTGATGCCTTTGTTTTTTTCCAAAGCCGTTTATTATCACAGAAAAAACATTAGTTTATCTCATATGTCCTCAGAGGGGTTACTTGAACTTTGGAACATCCGATTAAAAAAATAACTGACTTTTTATTAAAGAAAATAAACGAACACAATGATTCAATCATTCACCTTTATCAATTAAAGGAATGGCTAGCAAAAAATAAAACTGTATCGATCGGACAACGACGAATTTGTTTTGGAGACTATTCTTATTATCAAGTGACCGTTTGGGATAAACAAAAAAAAGTGTTTACTCATGGTCGAGATTGTAATTTTGAATTAGCACTGATTAAAGCAATGTGTGAATATATTGAACGAAAAGCCATGTCTGATTTTTTTAAGCAAAAAAATTGGCCACTTTCTAATCAATTAAAAATTGGAAAAGGATCCTACTCCTTGGCTTTTCAAGATTGTTTTGTTAGTAAACTTCCACGCTCTTTACATTCAAGTAATGGATGGGCTGTGCATAGCCAGCCAAAAGTTGCAATTGAAAATGCTTTGATGGAAGCCCTTGAAAGACATCTTGCTTTGCTCAATTTTTTATCTGGTGGATGGTCTTCATTTAGAGCTGTTAAAAATCGAGTTGATGACTTTGATTCTTACTCAATCATTGGTCATCTTACAATGGCGGATTTTGCTTGTGGCCTAGTGGCCTTAAAATCAAATCAGTTTCCTGGAGCATCGTTTGGTTATTTGTCCGATCGACAAAAAGACATTTCTCAATCTCCTCATTGGATTAAAGCTTTTTTTGAATCGCATAATTTTTATTATGCTGCTTTAAAAAACAGAGAGCAAGATTCTAATTCTATTTGTCCTTCACCCATTGTGAAAGCCGGATTAGAGTTTATTAAAAATCCGATTGATCTTTCTGGGTTGAAACGTTTTGAAAAAAAATTTGAATCTTATGCTGAACAAATGACCGCAAATTTTTATATATTTGATTTGAAAGAGTATTTTAATTTGCCCTTTAGTCTTTATGCGGCATATGTTTTTAGTGATGAATTCCTACCCTTATTTTTGTTA
>CAYMLA010000013.1:2772-15515 GCA_964390785.1 uncultured Bdellovibrionales bacterium
ATGATGCTATACTTTTCTTAAAAAAAACGATGTCTCGATATTTGATATCCTATGATTTTAAAATTCAGCCTCCGGTATTATGAAGAAAATTTTTGTTTATACTCTTTTAAGCTTCGCGTTTGCACTTGTGATTTGGTTTTCAATGAAGCAAACCTTATTAAGTTCATACAAGATTATGGGCGCTTTAATTTGTGATACCATTCAATATGATTTTCAAATCGGTTCCTACACTGAAGGATTAAGAAGATCCAGTCAGCTTTTTAACGATCAAAAAATCGATTTATTTGTTCAAGTGGGAGAAAAGATTGTCACACCTGAAGTTTCACAAATGGGTTATTTTTTTGATTGTGAAATTAAGGGCCGATCTGATTTAACGGTTAAAGTTGTTTTTCCGAGTGTATTTGTTTTTTCTTGGAACAATTATTTTGATCTTTTAGTGTTATTTTTTATTGTTATTGGCTTTATTATTCTTGTTGAAAAAATAGTCTATATTGGTTCAAAACGATTTTTTCTTAAGCTTGATGAGCAAATTCAAGCCAAAGTATTAAATCAAAGCAATGAAGAAACAGAACCTTCTGTTTTATCAAACAAGTATTATGATAAACTCTTGACTTGGTTTAGCAATGAAGCAAAATCCTTGGATAGAATTAAAGATTATGTTAATAATTTGCAGCAAAAAATCAATGACTATCAAAAAAAGCAAGCTCAAATAAGAGAGCAAATCATTAGAACTCAAGTGACGAGAAAATTAGTTCATGATATTCGATCACCAATTAGTCTTTTAAAAGTCTTAAAAGATCTCCCTCAACCTTGGGATGAAAAAACAAATAAACTATTTAGAGAATGTTTAAACAGAATATTTAATCTTTCTCAAGAAACCTTAGTAAAAACAAAAAGGCCATTTGACAATCAATTAATTAAACCGACTGATGGGGCTAAAATATCAAATCAGACGATAGAACATTTATTAGAGGTTGATGTCTTGTTTGTCGTTAAAAATTTAATTGATCACTTTAAAATTTTGATAGCCAATAGCGAGCGTCGAATAAACTTCAAACTTAAAGCAAGCTCAGACTTAAGCTTTATTGCGCTTGGAAATCAAAGTGATTATCAACGAGTTTTTTCTATCCTTATTCAAAATGCCATTGAAGCCATTAAAGAAGAAGGCTCAATTCTAATTCAATTTGAAAAAACAAGCGATCACCTTGTAATAACAATAAAAGACACGGGCGAGGGGATGCCTTCAGAAATTATTGAAAAGCTCGGCAAAGAAGAAATTTCATATGGAAAATCTGATGGCAATGGAATAGGCGTATTATCCGTTTACGAAACCATTAGTGGTTTTGGTGGCAACGTTCATATTGAAAGTATTTTATCCAAAGGCACAAGCATCGTATTAACTCTTTTGCACCCGCCAATAAATAACGACGACTAAAAACAATCTTTTAATAACTTCCCAATCTGTCTAATTAGTTCGTTTTGCTTAAACCAATCTGTCTCGTTTAAAAGCTGTGCTAGGGCTGCTTCCAGATCCTTTTGTTTTTGCACAAACAAAGCATTATCGCAACTGATCCAAATCGGATACGAACCAAAATAACTTCGACGTAAATCATTCGATACTTGAGTGAAAGTATATTCATCCTTAACTTTGGCTTTTAAAATATAATTCAACATGATTTTTGCTAATTTTTGATATCGATTATTAAAATTAGGGTATAAAAAGCCATCTTGATTTTTACTCATATGATGAAATTTTCCACAACCATTAAGACACTTAGAATAGGTTTTATTTTTTTCACAAAAAGGGTCTGTTTGAGCTAACTTTGCAATATCAACAACAATAGAAAAATCATTTTTAACCCAGTTTTCATCTAAGGCTCTTTCAATGATTTTATTTAAAGATGACTCATAGCCAAAATCATCACTCGAATTCTTAGCTCGAGCCTCTTCATCTCTTGCGAAATTCGAAGTCGATTTAAATGAAGCATGCCAATCTTTAACTTGATTTAAAGATGGCTGGTTCTGTAATACAAGGCTCATTTGATAATCGACCCAATTTTCTTTTTTAAGTTCAACAGCTAATTTTTTCATTTCTAGAAATAACTTTTTGTATTCATCCGTCATCTTTTGAGCAAAATCAATTTGATTCCAATAAGAAATCGGCTCATCGGTCTTGGATAAATTTTGAATCAACGTTTCTGTCGATGATTGGAATGGCTCAATGACATGATTCAGCGCTGAAATCATTTCTTGAACTAGATTGATAGTAAGAGAATTTTTTTCTAATTCTAAATGCTTAACAGCGAATGACACAACTGTGCCTTGATGAGAACTTAAATTTTTAGCTTCTTTCATTGATTTTGAAATTTGAATGAGGTGATTGTTTGTGTTTTTTAAACTCTGCAAACTTGGTCGTTTTTGTAAAACTTGATTAAAAACATCATGAATCCAATCCTGATAACTAAGATCTAAAGCCTGAGCCTTAATGGATTTCATCAAATTTACAAACTCAGCAGTCATGGCGTCAGCAAATTCTAAATCTTGAAGCGCATCAAGAGCTTCGTGTTCACCATATTTAAATCGCTGAATGGTTAAAAAAGCAGATTCTTCAAAGGGATCTACAATTTGAGCTAAAGAACTAAAAATACGTTCAACGCTTTCAAGTTGATCCGTAAAATAAAACGCCCATTGGCTGACCATTTCAAAAAGAGGAAGAATCAGCTTATTTCGATGAGGATGCTCATCAGTGGCGTAATGAACGATCATCATTAAGGAAGAAAGACGACTAATAACGGGAGCTCCTGCTGGGTTAATATGTTCATCTGGATGAACTCCGTTAAGAGCCCAAGTTGTGGCATCATCAAAAACAAATTGATCCCATTGATTATAATTGACAGGCTTTGTAACGGTCATGTTTTTAAAATTTTTAGAAATGCGCTCGTATAACTCCTTATCACTAAACAAGTTATTTTCTAAATTACCATCAAGCCCTAAACAAGGGGAAAATGTTTCATCAAAAGACGGAAGAAAAACATTTGGATCTTTATCCAAACCAAGATTGTCAAATCGAACATCATAGCGAGAAAGGACACATTTTTTACCTTTATTTTTATCATCTGTCCTTGGCCCTAAATAATCAATGCCTTTGTATTTAATAGTCCAAGGATCATTTGATTTATTTATATCAATAAGAGCTTGAAATAAAAATCCTTGAGGGAGATCAGATGTTTTATAATCATAAAAAAAAGTGTCGCGAGGTTTGTAAATCATATCAATTTGATAAGGGCCACTTTGAGTAATAAAGTCAGCAGCCTTAGAAGCATTTAAAAACAATTTAGAATACTCTTCGCTGTACCATAAGCTGGAATTTAATTCAGGAACTGAAAAAGTAAAAAAATCGGATTGTGAAATAAAAATAGAAGGAAATATTTTTTCTATTTTATCCTCATTAATATTAAACTGTTTTGCCAGCCACTGATAACTCTTCTTTGATGGTTCAAATTTATTTTTTACGTTGTTAAATAAATGCCTCATACTTAAACTTGACTTACTGATTTCAGGATTAAACGTATTCTCTGAGTCGTTTAAATTTTGATTTGATTCCTCTTTTAAAAACGCCAAGGCCAATCCTAAATTTTGTGCCACTTTCTTTTCAAAAACAACTTCATCAAAAAGTTTAACCGTACAAACTGAATTTTTAATTTGAGCTTTTACATCAAGAACAACTTTGTCATTTACCGAAATTGACATAGATGTTTCTGTTTCTAAAATAGAAGATTGTGAACTTGGAAATGGCATCGGACGATCAAAAATAAAAACATTCCCATCCATTTCTAATTTATAAAGTTGTTCATTTTGAGAAAGCCATTGTTCTGCATCAATGACCAAAAAATCATAATTTATAAAATTCGGATTTTCTTTATCTGAATAAAACAATTCAGATGCATGGCAAGATTTAACAATTTTATTTTGCCATGCTAAAAACTGAGCCTTGTGTTCTGGGCTTAATTTTTCAATTGGGTTAGACTTTTTATCCTTATCTTTATTGGACTGACCACCAGAATTTGAACAACCCATTTGAAGAAAAAATAAACTAACAAAAGAAATAATCAAAAGAAAAAATCTAAAATTTCTCATTCGCTCTCCTTATTATATAAAAAAGGAACATAAATTAACTTTCCTAAGGTGGCAAGCCACAAAAATGATCCAAAATTTTTAACTAGCAAGTAACTTATTGAATTTCTTAATGAATGAGTTTTTGTGTACAACCGGATCAGCCAAAAGGGGATTTGAAAATATTTCAACTTATCAGAAAAAATGGAGCAAAATAGAAGCTATTTAGGGTGAGAGAGCTTTGACTAAATTTATATAATAGTCATTGACTAAATTTAGTCAATGATCTTATGATATTGAAATGAATGACTTTTTTTTAATACACAATCTTCATCTAAAAGGCATCGAGGTCTTCGAGCTAGAAGACCCTCAATTAAAGAAGTTAAATGATTTAACCTATGTTCATTGTCCTAGTGAAATTGAAGAATTCTTAAAACTAGGACCGGGGATATATACTCTTTCAGGCGGTAGGCAAATAGGAAAGAGTACGCTTTTAAAACAATGGCTGTTGGGTCTATTGAAGTCGGGTAAAAATGCAAAAAACATTTTCTACTTTTCTGGCGAACTCATCTCTAATCACAAAGAACTTGTTCGATTGATCAAAGACTTTATGGACAATCATGATGATACAATGCTTGTTTATTTGATAATCGATGAAGTCACATATATTAAATCATGGGAGCAAGGAGTAAAATTTTTAGCCGATACTGGAATTTTAAACAATGTGGTCTTGATGCTTTCAGGTTCGGATTCAACTATCATAAAGGAAGCTCGCAATCTACTTCCAGGACGGAGGGGAGACAGCATCAAGACAGATTTTCATTATTATCCCTTGAATTTTGCTGAGTTCACTCGTCTTGTTAGGGGAAAACGCACAAATGATAAACTAGAGGATCTTTTTAGTGATTACTTACTGCATGGAGGTTTTTTATTAGCCATTAATAGTTTTGCAAAAGAAAATTGTATCAAACAGTCGGTATTTAATATTTATAATCAATGGATTATTGGAGATTTAGAAAAAAGAGGAAAGCAGTCTTCCTATCTAAAAGAAGTCATTCGTGGAATTATAAAACGATATGGATCACAGGTTACTTGGAATTCATTGGCAAAAGACCTGTCTATCGAACACCCCGCAACTTTGGCCGATTATTTAGATTTGCTTGGAAAAATGGATGTTACTCTCGTGCTATCAGCAATAATAGAAGATAAACTTGTTGCTGCTCCCAAAAAAGCAAAAAAAATATATTTTAAAGATCCGTTTATAAACCATTGCTTATGTGCTTGGATCAATGAATCGGAACAAGCGTTCGAATTGGCAAGATTAAATTTAACCGATAATGAATTTTTATCAAGCTTAGTCGAAGGAGTGGTTTCTAGTACAATTGCCCGTAAATACCCTGAAAAAACATATTATATAAAATCAGAGGGGGAAGTCGATATTGCCTATGTTGAGAACAACAAATTTTGGCCTATTGAAGTGAAATGGAAAAAACAGATCAAAGCAAAAGATCTCAAGCAAATCAAAAAGTATAAAAGCGGACGAATTTGGGGCAAGCATGCAAACGTCACAACCACACCTCCTGTAGAAGACTTGGTAGAAGTTTTATCCAATATATGCCTCCCCAGCACTGAATGATTTAAATTGGCCACAAATCTGAAATTAACGTTATTTTATGCATACAAACGACTTAAACTAACGTCAGTTTATGCAAGTTTTTTCTTGTTTAAATGTCGTTTTTTGCTATAATTAGTTTATGTGGATTGAAAGGGATCTTAAAAAAAATGATTTTTTACAGTCACTTGAAGGGCTTTCTGGGCAAGTATTAGTGCTTCGCGGAGCGAGACAGGTTGGGAAAACATCCTTTATTTTTGATTGCCTTGATCATCTATCAAGTTTTCATAAGATTTATTTAAATCTATCTCACTCTGGAAGAAGAAGCATTGATGGTCGTGAAATTTTTGGCAGAAATTTCTTTGGAACAGAGGACACTTTTGAAGCCTTGTTGTCCAATATCCAACTTAAATTTGGAAAATTAGATTCAATCGAAAAGAACATCCTCGTTTTTATTGATGAAGCAGACCAACACTTACCTGTTCTTGAAGCTATTCAGGATATGGCTCAATATTCAAAAAAAATTAAAGTAATCATCACAGGGTCTAACCTTGAAAATGTAAAGGTTAAAAATGTAGCAACAGGACGTCGCAAATATTTTGACTTGTATCCAATCACTTTTCTTCAATTCTTAAAGGCAAATTCTAATATTGAAGAGTTAAACTATATCAACCAAATTGTTGAAGAAGATCATTTTATCCTATCCGATTTTTACCACGACGAACTCAATAAGCTTTTTGAAATCTATATTCGTTTGGGTGGAATGCCTAAAATACTATCAACATTTTTAGACCCAAATGAAGACAACAAGATTATCCCTAATGTTGTATACGATCTTATTGAAACGATTGAAGGAAATATAAAACAAGTTTTAGGGGGAAAATCTCATCTCTACGAGTATGATGATGTTTTGAGAAAAATGGCAATTCTATCAATAAACACTTTAAAACTTAGTCATTTACAGGTAAACCACGCAGGACGAAATGAAGCAAGAAGGCTTTTAAGCAAAACAGTGGGGGCACGTGTTGCTCATAAAATTCGACTCTTCGATTCTGAAAAAGATCTTTCCAAGTATATTCTCTTTGACCCTGGCGTAGTGAATTTTTTCTTGAATGGGTCCTACTTGCTCGATCAGAAGATGCTCTCTCAAGCACTAGGAATTATCTATGAGACAGCAATCGGGAATCTTTTAATTTCTTCATACCCGTCAAGAGATGATCTCTCTTATTGGAAATCACCTCGAGGGGCTGAGGTTGATTTTTTACTTAAATACCCCAAACTGTGTGCTATTGATGTAAAATCAAAAAATGGCGATGAAAAGTCATTAAAAAGTTGTGCTATTTTTCAACCAGAAGTTGAAATCCTTGTAAAGATATCTCAAGAACCCTTGAATATTAGAAACAACTTTGTCGCAAACGTAGCCAATATAGCAAGCTCTAGAAAGATCCCCTTAGTCACAATGCCTCACTATTTGATTGAACATTTACCAAAATTGTTGAAAGCCCTCGTAAAATAAGGGTGGTCGAACTCGTGAAATTCAGCAGACAGAACATTCAATCGTGAAAGGCTGCGTTACTTATAGCAATTTGATTATATAATTTTGAAAAGTGGACATTTCACTATAATATAGGGCTTAAAAGTAGTTTTTATCACTACAATATGGGGGCAAAAAGTAGTGAAAAGATCCATTTTTAGCAATCTAGAAAATTGGAAAATCTCTAAAAATAGTGAAATAAAAAGTACTGGTTTAGTAAAATTACCGCTCTACCTAGCATCGACAATTAAAAATATTATCTAAACTTAGTTTTCGGTTGTCACTTGCTCATTCAATGATTTGAATCAGGGAAAATCAACAAATTCGAGGCAATTGTTCTCCTGAAATCCACTGAACCAATCTCGATCCGCCGAATGTTGTTTTCATTTCAACAAAGCCTTGCGTATAATCAACAACCTCACCAATGATTGCAGAATTTTTCCCTAATGGATGAGATCGCATTAATTTAAGCAATTGATTTGCTTTAGACTCTGGACAAAAAGCAATTAACTTACCTTCATTAGCAACAAAAAGAGGATCTAAACCCAATAATTCACAGGCTGATCGAACTTCCATTTTAATAGGAATTGCCGCCTCATCAAGCTCAATATCAACTTTAGCACCTTGAGCCACCTCATTGAGTGTAGCTGAAATTCCTCCTCGTGTTGGATCACGAAGACATTTTATATCAGGAACTTCCATCAACATTTTAAAAGTCAAATCATTGAGCGAAGCGGAATCAGACAAAATTTCAGATTCAAAACCAAGATTTTGTCTTTTTGACATGATGGCCACTCCATGATCACCAATTGAACCATTGACTAAAATTTTATCCCCAAGCTTAACATTCTGAGGAGACAAATTAACTCCTGCTATTTTTTGCCCAATTCCAGTTGTATTAATAAAAATTCCATCAGCCTTCCCTTGAGGAACGACCTTTGTATCTCCAGTCACAAACTGAACCCCAGCCTCTCTTGCCGCAGCAGCCATAGAAGAAACTATTTTTTCTAAATCATCCAAAAGAAAACCTTCCTCAAGAATAAAACCACATGATAAATAAAGTGGTCTTCCTCCACACATCGATAAATCATTAACTGTTCCATGAACAGAAAGGCTTCCAATATCTCCACCTGGAAAAAAATAAGGAGTGATAACATAACTATCGGTCGTCAAAACAATCTCTTCACCTGAAATAGAAAGAACGGCACCATCATTTTTTTGAGCCAAAATTGAATTATCAAAAGCCTTAACAAAATAACGATCAATAAGTCGAGCCATTGATAACCCGCCACTCCCATGAGAAAGATCAATTCTTTCACTTTGACGACTCACATTTCCCCCCTAAAATTTATTTTTAAAAATTTCAATTTAAAACAATCTTATCTAATCACTTCACGTTTCACAACAAGCTCGTCTAAGTAGGTGTTCGTTGGCTGTTTTGCAGCAGCCACTATTTATGGCGTCCATAATTATAATAGGCAGCACAAGCTCCCTCGGAAGAAACCATACAGGCACCGATTGGATTTTCTGGAGAACATCCTCGATCAAAAAGAATGCAATCCCTCGGAGTTTTTAAACCTTGTAAAATAGACCCACATTGACAATTTCGATGATCCTCAACAGAATCAACCAAAATCGGAAAACGCTTTTCTGCATCCCAAAGCGAAAAATCATCTCTTATTTTCAAAGCACTATCAGGAATTTGTCCCAAACCTCGCCAACCAAAACTTGATCGAAGCTCAAAAACTTCTTTTACAACACGTTGAGCCTTTAGATTGCCCTCTGGTTGAACAACTCGTGTGTATTCGTTTTCAACCTCATATCGCTTTTCATTAATTTGTTTAACCAACATAAGTAAGGCTTGAATAATATCTAACGGCTCAAATCCTGCAATAACAACAGGCTTTCTATACTTTTCAACAACTTGACGATAGGGACTCAATCCAATAATTGTACTCACATGAGCTGGCCCGATAAAACCATCTAATTTAACCTCTTGAGGGGAATGTCGAGACAATTCTAATAAATGAGTAATTGCTGCCGGTGTTAAAACATGATTGCAATAAACACTGAAATTCTTCAAATTTTCTTCTCTTGCCTGAATCAAAGCAAGAGCCGTAGGAGGAGTTGTTGTTTCAAAACCAATAGCAAAAAAAATAACTTCTTTACTTGGATTTTCACGCGCAATCTTTAAGGCATCTTGAGTGGAGTAAATCATTTCGATTTTTGCCCCTGCTGCCTGCGCCTTAAGAAGACTCATGCGGTGAGAGCCAGGAACCCTCATTAAATCACCATAAGTGCAAAAAATAACATGCTCGAGCTGACTTAAGCGAATAGCCACATCAACTTTTTCAATCGGCAAAACGCAAACGGGACATCCAGGTCCATGAATCATTTTAATTTGTTTGGGTAAAAGATCACAAATTCCATATCTAAAAATGGCATGAGTGTGGCCACCACAAAATTCCATAAAATGATACATTTTCTCTTTATCAACTTCTGCCTTAATCGCTTGAGACACTTTTAATGCCATTTGAGGATTTCTAAACTCTTCAATATACTTCATTCACCTCATCCTTATCTGGGAAAATAAGAGCGCCATTAATCGCTTCAAGTGTTTTTTGAGCTTCAGTTTCATCTAATTTCTCTAAAGCATAACCCATATGTAAAATAACATAATCACCCACTTTGACATCATTCACTAATGCAATTGAAGTTTCTTTTCTAACCCCACTCACTTCAACGATGGCTTGATTATTATTTTTTATTTCAACGACACGAGATGGAATAGCTAAACACATATTTATTTCTCCCCAACAGACTTAACATGACTTTCAATAAAACTATACCACTCGTCCAGTCCCTCGCCTGTCTTACTACTCAACTTAAACAAAGGGGCTTTTACATTAACTTGTTGAACGTAAGACAAACACTGTTCAAAACTCCAATCCAAATGAGGTTGCAAATCCATTTTTGTTAAAACAATAGCATGGGCATCATGAAAAAGAACAGGATACTTAATTGGCTTATCTTCCCCTTCAGGCGTTGACAAAAGAGCAATTCGACAATTTTCACCAAGATCAAAAGCAGCTGGACAAACAAGATTCCCAACATTTTCAATAAACAAAAGATCACAATCTGGTGTAATAAACGAACCAATTTCATGACTAATCATGTGAGCATCGAGATGACACGAGCTATACGTATTAATTTGTTTTACTCGTGCCCCTTTATTCATTAATCTCAAAGCATCATTATTTGTTTGCTGATCTCCAACCAATGCTTGCACATTAAATTGACTAGAAAAATGCTGAAGTGTTTTTTCTAAAAGAAGTGTTTTGCCACTTCCTGGAGAACTAATTAAATTTAAAACAAAAATCTTATTTTCTTGAAACCATTTTCGGTTTTCTTGAGCATACTCATCATTTTGAGATAAAACATTTTTTTCAATTTCTACTGTCTTATGATGGTGATGATGAAAAACTTCATGGTTTGCTTGATTACATCCACAATCTTGACACATAATAATTCCTCCCTTTTGAATGACTCTTTCAAGAGCGGCCACTTTCACTATTTTTTATTTAAACTCTATTGCAATAAACTGATCCATTTTTCAATCTGAACTTTTGGATCATAAATAAATTGCGCATTAACTTCTAATTTTTTCTTTTTTGTATTCTTTTTTAGTAAAGCTAAACCTGGTTCATGAGGGCTTGTTAATTGCTTAAAACAATCCCCTGGATCAATCGATTGTTCTTTTGATTTTTGAATCAATGCCTCTATAGCGCTTTGACGAATAACAAACGTTAAAGCACAATCAGAAAAATAATCATTAAAAAAATTTGTCATTCGCTGAAAAATAACTTCACTTTGACAATATTGAGGGGCACTTAACATTTTCTGTAACTCTTTAATTGGATGATTAACAACTTTTTCTGTAACAACAAATTCTTTAATTTCAGAAGAGGGAAGTTCGAATTTAAAATTTCTTAATGTTTTTTCACAAATCGTCATCAAAGCTCGTGCCCCTGTTTTTTCTTGAAAAGCCAAACGAGCAATTTGCTTTAATCCACATTCAGAAAATAAAATATCAATTTCATAGGCCTTAAAAGACTGTTCATATTGCCTTATAATTGAACCTTTTGAGTTTTTTAAAACGTTAAATAGATCTTCAACTTTTAAATCAATACAATTTACTCGCACCGGTAATCGTCCAACAAACTCAGGCTCAAACCCAAATTCGATAAAATCTCTTGTTGAAGACTGTTCAAATAAATCCACTTCCTCGCTCACCGTTTGAATATCAGACGTTATCCCAATTTGATTGCGCCCTAATCGTTGTTTAATGATTTTTTCTAATCCAGTAAAAGCGCCACTGACAATAAACAAAATATGCCGAGTGTTAACAATTTTCTTTTCTACTTTTCCTTTGCGTTGAAACTCCATAAAAGCTTGAATTTGAGACGTCATATCATGAGCCGAATGCAAATCAACTTCAGTCTCTTCCATCAGTTTTAAAAGTCCAATTTGAACTCCACGACCACTGACATCACGCCCTTTATGGCTCATCGCTCCTGCTAATTTATCTGCTTCATCGATATAAACAATCCCGTATTGAGCCAATTCTGTATTCCCATCCGCTTGAGTGACCAGATCCCTTACCAAATCATCAACATTAGCTCCCATGTATCCTGTTTCACTAAATTTAGTTGCATCTGCTTTAACAAAGGGAACTCCAACCAATTCTGAAATCAAACGAATCAAATAAGTTTTCCCAACCCCAGTGGGACCCATTAACAAAATATTTTGTTTGGAATAATAAGGATTAACCTTACTGGGATTTTCATGACACTGACGGACATGATTATAATGATCACAAACAGCAATAGATAATGCTTTTTTAGCTTCATCTTGCTTAACAACAAATTGATCTAAGTATTTTTTTACATCCCTTGGCTTATAATTAAAATCCAAATCAAACTTTTTTGCCGATTCATGATCTGTATCTAATCGATTTTGTTCCTGCTTATCTTTTGCTTGCACACCCCAATCGGTAAAAAGTTTTACCGAATTTCCATATTTATCACGAATCATTTTTTCAAGATCTTTTTGAATTTCATTAGGATCTGGCAATTCCTTACCCGTTGTCATCTTACCCCTTCCACTGAAGTTTCTAAGGAACTTGAGGTATAACGCAATTAAATGAGTTTGTAAACAAGCACCTTAAATTTGACTGTTTTGAAACGGCCACTTAGGCAAGATGCAAAACAGCCAACTTTTCGTTGGCTTCGCTCAAATCTCACTGCAAAGTACTTGATGTACGACTCGTTCGATTTGAGCTCGCGCACCTCAAATTTGACTATTTTGCAACAGCCACTATTTATAAATAGATTTAAAATTTTAAGGACTTAAAAGAAAGATGCTGAAAACTGAGAACTGAAGACTGAAATCTGTAGGCTGCGGACGAAGTCCGCTCTATGAATT
>CAYMLA010000014.1:0-15219 GCA_964390785.1 uncultured Bdellovibrionales bacterium
GAAATTTGGCATAATGCAGAAAAATGTCGAAGGACTTAAGCCGAGCTGTACTAGACAAATAAAGTAGCAAGATTGATAACTTAATTTAAACGATCAACAAATTGGATTGATCCATGTTGAGCGTTTTGTAATTGGAGGTTTTCCCATGTTTTATTTTTTATCTCTTATTTTTTCTTTGTTTGTTTGTGTTTCATGCACTAAAGAATCAACAAAAATTATCCATGATAGCGGAAAGTCTGGCTCTCAAAAAGCTGTGGATGATACTGATTCGAGTTTTGCCTCGGTTGAAGGAACAATTAATGGCGGTGGCGGCAAAGGAGTTCTTTGTCGAACGGGAAAAGGTGAGATAATAGAAATTTTAGATTTTTATGAGGCACGGTTAATTCATGATCTAGTCATTGAAGATCAAGATTTAAATCAAGAGCAGGCCATTGAATTGGCTGCTCGACTATTGAGTAATCATTTTTGGACTCCTTGGAATATTGATGTCGAGTCTGTTGTAGAAAAATCAAAATTGATGATTAGTAGTGCTATCAATGACATTAAGTTTATAACTGAGGGAAAGAAACTGAAGTCAACAAAGGACTCTTTTGAACCTTTGGTTGAGAATGGTTGTGAAATTGTTCAGATCGCAGTCACTTATGATGAATCGGTTATTCTCGTCGATAAAACATTGTGGGATCGTTTAGATTGGTTAAATAGAGTGGCTCTCATTACACATGAACTATATTATTTTGTTGAACGATTGAGTGGTGTTGAGAATTCAATTTCGACTCGTCGTTTTGTGGGTTATCTTTTTTCTGCCGAGGGATTGTGGCCTATTGCAAAGAAGATCCCGTTGGATCCAGCAAAACGAGTTGATTGCATTTTAAGAGATAGCTACTACACCGTTATGGGATCCATGATGGGGTTTGAGACAAGCTTAGTGTCAGAAGATGGGGAAAAAGAAAAATTATTGGAGTTTGTGTTTATATCTCATCCATTGTACAGTGAGCTGTTTCGGCGTTCTTTTTATTTATCAAATGTCACCATTAAAGATTTTCACGAGGTCTACATTAACGATGAGATGGACTTCAAATTTAATGCGGTGATTAATGTGGACACATACAGCCATCTCAAAGAGCTTGTTGTAATTTCAAAAGAAATGTCATCTTCACATTTCTACATTGATTTTTTCAATTACAAGTATTGGAATTCGCCTATAAACGGACGCATTGAAATGGATTGTGAGTTTGGTCTTTAGTGCTATTACCCACAAGTTTCCGCATTGTGGAAAAGCAGTCAGTCCTCGGCAATATCAGTGAGGCGCTGCCCTTCGCTGTATCAGAACCTTTTTAATAAAGCTGGATTCAACAGGGTTGTTCGATTCTTATTCTCCACTGATTATTTACGGAGGTTATTTATTAATTTTGATTTGAACCGTGAAAATTGAGTCTTATTCGTCACTTTTATGAGGTTAAAAGACGGGGAAAAAACTTGGCTGGAATAAAATGTCAAATCACAGTTAGAGAGACTTTTTTTTAAAAATGATGAGAATAGGACAAAATCCCCATCCGGCTGTAATAATGAGATAAATTCCCAAATAAGCCCAAAAAGGGCCTCCAGCAAAAGCCCAAGACAAAAGAAGGATGCCAAATATTAAACGAATGATTCGACCCCAAAAGGATAAATTACATACAATCATAACGTGGACTCCACACAGCCAAGGACAGATAATTCATTATTTTGATACATTTTAATTATAATGTCACTTCCTCCGATCAATCTTTTATTGTGATAGAGCTGAGGAATCATTGTTGTTTGAGAAAACTCTTGGAGTTCTTGTCTTATTTTATTTTTTTTTAGGATGTCGACACTTAAAAAAGGGATGTTTAACTTTTGTAACACAATTGCAGCCTTCCCAGAAGCGCCGCATTGTGGAAATTCAGGGGAACCTTTCATAAACAAAACAGTATTATACGTGTTTAATAAATCTTCAATGCATTGGTTAACTTTGCTCATAACGGAGAGTTCATTTCGTTTAGTTCTGAGTATTGTTATATCCTTATTAAGCTCAGATTTTCAATGAATCAAATCAGATTCAAAATTTAAAGAAAAAATAATGCAATACATTAAAAAGCATGCTATCTCTCTGTCATGGAATTATTTTTTAAACCTTCAAGTTTTGAACACCAAAAAAAAGAGCGTTCGAAAGCCCGTTTGATGAAGCATTCTTTGTGGTGGAAGCAGCAACTAGGGAAAGGAATATGCCATTATTGTGGCCAACGCTTTTTAGCTTCAGAATTGACGATGGACCATAAAATTCCGATCATTCGTGGAGGAACAACCAATAAAAAGAATGTTGTTGTGTCTTGTCGTTCTTGCAATTCGAAAAAGAAATATCTTTTACCTGGAGAGAATAGAGACGTTGAATCCACTTTTCAATGGGTTGAGTCAAAAACATATTAAAGAAATCGTTTCAATTCTTGATAAAAGGCTTCTGTTTAGGTAGAGCTTTAGTCTGAGATAAAAACTGTGGACGAAGTCAGTTTAATGTTTATTTAAAAAAGGAAATTGTTTGAGTGGCTAAAATTACTTCAAGTAGTACGGCAGAGTATTTTGCAAAAAATCTTCAACAGGTTGGCTTTTCATCTCCAACAAAAGCGGTTTTAACAACCCTAAAAGAATCTGTTGATAATTCATTGGATGCCTGTGAAGCAGCAAAAATTTTGCCTGAATTAACAATCGTTGTTGAAAAAATCGGAGCTGGTACGGCTCGAAATTCTGATCTTATTCGAGTTTTTGTTCAAGACAATGGACCAGGAATTGATGCAGAAGATTTGTCGAAAGTTTTTGGAGAGTATTTGGCTTCATCAAAATTTGGTCGTGGACAATGTTCTAGAGGGCAACAGGGGATTGGAATTTCTGCGGCAACAACATGGGCTCAATTAACAAACGCAAAAGGTGTTCGAGTTGTCACTAAAAGCAAGAAAATGCGTAAGGCCATTTGTGGTGTTGTTGATGTCAACATTAAGGGAAATAAAGGCGTTTTAAAGAATAAAGAAACAATAGATGTTAATTTTGAACAGGGCACCTCTGTTGAATTTTTAATTGATGGTCGAATTCAAGTTAATGGAGATGGGGGTATTCTTACCTATATTGAGGGAAATGTTTTAGTTAATCCCCATATGGAAATTCATTATAAATTATTGGATAATGATTGGGTTCATATTGGACGTGTAAGTCATGAAGTTCCCGTTATTCCCCCGTCAACTCTTCCTCATTTGCATACAATGAAATTAGGAGAGTTTATCACTCATGCTCATTTATTTGGCCGAATTACTTTAAAAAAATTTTTAATGACAGGCTTTTCTCGAGTTACAGATAATACAATCAAAGAGTTTATTAAAAATGGTGTAAAAGAAAACTATTTAAATAATACCGTTCATAAGATTAAAGAAGTTGAATTTAAGCATATTTTTCAAGCCATTCAAAACACGTCACTTATTGCCCCGTCAACCCGATCTGTTTTAACCGTTGGAGAAGAAGCGTTATCTAAAAGCATTTTGCGACTAGGAGACATTGATTTTTTTAGTATTGTTACTCGAAAACCACGAATTTGTGATTTTAAGCCTGTTGTTGTTGAAGTGGCTTTGGCTCGCTTTAAAACAACGCAAGAAAAAGAATCTTCCGTGCAACTTTTAAGATTTGCTAACCGAGTTCCTCTTCAATTCGATAAATCAGCTTGTGCAATTACAAAGGCAATTGAATCCATTAACTGGAAGTCTTATGGTTTACAACAACCAAAAGGGGCATTGCCTATTGGGCCATTTGTTTTTGCAGTGAGTGTTGTTTCTCCGTTTATTAAATTTAAAAATGCATCTAAAGAAACCATTGACTCAAGTGATGAATTAGTTGATGAAATTCGTCGAGCGTTAATGCAAGCGGGTCAAAAACTATCTCGTCATATAAAGCGAGAGTTTAAACAAGCTGATCTAGATAGAAAGATTCGTCATATTCAACAATTTGGACCAATTTTGGTTGAGGGTTTGGTTCGAATTACAAACGCATCAGAATCCCGAAAAGTGCGTGCAGAAAAAGGATTAAATAAAATACTTGGATTAGATTCGGAGCGAGCAAAAGATGATCTTGATGAAGCAAGGGTGCGTTTAGAAGAGCTTAAGAAACAACAACTTGATATTTTAGGGCAAAATTCAATTGTAAAAGAAAACGAAAAAGAGTCTGCGTTATGAATGATCTTGTTCGAACTAAAAAAAATACAAAAGACATCATTAAAGAGGCAAAAATTCTTTGTGATAAAATGTTAAAAGACCTAGAAAAAGCTGATCGGCCAGTTTTAGAAGCGATAAAATGTTCTTTGGATAATTCATTTTATGATTCTAAGGTGGGTTATCTTACTCCTGGTGATAAGAGGGTAAAGACTGAACTTAATGTCAGTTCGGTACAAAAGATGGCACGCGTTGTGTTTTTTTTGGAAATGCTTTTAAATAAATTAAGTCAAAATGCGGCTCATAATAAAAGAGAATATTACTACATTTCTAAGGGGCGCATTAAGTCTGATCGCTCTCTTAAACCGTTGGATTTTGATGATCAAGTTGAAAGTGATTCCATTATTGATTTTATTTGCGATATGCTTGAGGTTTATCGTGAAGAGTTAAATGTGTTTGCTAACGAACGGGGGGGGCAAACGTACTCACAACAATTGGTGGTTACAGAGACTTTGTCTTCTGGAAAAAAGGCAGTTATTGACCTAAGCACTTTAGGGACAGCTCCCTTTCAGCCTCTTAACAAACCACAAGCTTTAAAATTAAAAGCGAAAGGGCAAATTGATTTTTGTTTAGTGGTTGAGTCACAAGCAACAACGACAACTTTAGTTTCAAATGGATTCACGAATAGGAATAAATGTATACTCATTGGGGCTCAAGGAGTACCGAGTAATGGATCTAGAGGGTGGTGTAAACTTATTCAAGATCAACTGGGTGTACCCATGTATTTTTTTGGTGATTTAGATGCCTATACTTTACAAAACATTTTTAGAACTTTAAAAGCCGGTTCAGCGGCAAGTTTAATTAGAAATAGTGATTTTTCAGCTCCTGAGGTTAAATTTTTAGGTGTTTTGCCTGAAGATGTAGAGAAATATGACCTTCATTGTTATGAAGTAAGACAATCAGATGCGACAGAGGTTCGTTCACTTAAAAAGGCGAAAGATGCACTTAAAAATGATCCTTTTTTTCAGGATAAAAAAAATAAAAAAGCAGCAGATGTTTTAAAATGGTTAATAAAGGAACGAAAGAGGTGTGAACAGCAGGCCTATTTTTCAGTTGATCCGAATGACACATTGATTATGGAAAAGATTATTCTTGATAAGATTAAGACCGGCTCTTACATCTAGTGGCTGCTGAAAAACAGCCAACTTTTTCGACAGCCACTAGGTGGCAGAAAAAGAACCTCTATTTTGTATTAAAATTTTAACTCGCCTTTGTGTTGCTTAGGGTGCAAGCATAAATGTGCTTTTTAAGATAATCATCAGAAGATTTTGTCATTTGAGTGAATTCTAAACCATGTAAATACTCATTCTTTTTTAATTCTTTTGAATAAGCTATTTTTCCTCGAATTAAAAGCTTTGGTTGCTCAGACGGATTAATTCTTATTGTGACAATAATGCCTTTCGGAATTTTCATAGAATCACTTGTAAACTGCATTCCTCCGACACTAACATTGATTCCTTGGCCTTTTAGGACGTTTCCATTGACATTAACAAGTACTTTTTTATCGTAGGGAACTCTTATATTGCTACGAGCTGTATAATTTGTGAAATCTATGTCAACATTATTTTTTTTAATCAAAACGTCTTCTGTATTTTCACTGGTTTCAACAATAAGACTCTTAAAGATTTCATCTGTATCTAATTGTAAAACTGTTTCAGTTGAGTTTAAAGGTTCTTTGGTGGGGTCTTCTTCAATAAGATTAAGAAGAGGATTAGAGGTTTCAGTGCTGTCTTTGTGTTCATTGCTTAGATTTAGAGATTTCTTTAGTTCTATTGAATTTTTATAAATTTTATAGAGACCAACAATTAAGGGATGAGACAGTAATGGGCTTAAATCAGTGCTGTTGTCTTCGCCTTCGTAGTAGTCATCTGTTTGTATTGAAATTTCTTTACTAATGATACGCCTTAAAACATCTTCAAAGTTCCATGGTCCTAAGGTTTTTCCTTTATGAATAATAAAATAATCTTTTTTCATCTAAAAACTAATCGGAATTTTTAGGTTTCGAATTAAGTTTTTTTGATTTATTTTTTAATTTTGATGAATTTGATTCAGACTTTGGTGTTGCAAAAGGTGAAGAGATAATCTCTTTTGTTTCTTTAAGTCCTTTTTCTGTGTATTCAAATGTCTTTTTCCCAAATCCACTGATTTTATCAGAAAAATAGTCAACGACTTTGTCGACTTTAATTTGAAGTCCAGCAAAGTATTGTGAAAACGGCTGTCGTCCAGATCCATGTCGAATTTCAAAACGAAAGTCAAAACGCTCATGGAGGTAGGTTGTAAATCCATATCCTATGCCAATAGCTCCATAAGTTTTAGTTTGATCATATTCTTTTGCAATATGTGATCCTAAGAAAACCCTAAAAAATGGAGACCAAACATCAGGATAATGAACAAACTGCCATCGAAGTGAACCTAATAAAAGGCCATGAGTTTTTCCATCTCTTCCTGCCCCGCCACTTGTTAGCTCAAAATACTGTTGGCAAGTTTCACTTTGTGTTTTTATACATGTGCCCAAATGAAATCCAGCAGAAATCGCAAGCCAATAAAGGGTGTCTTTTTCAGACATTGACCCAAGTTCTATTGAGTAATCCCTGCTTCGAGGCGTATAGGGAACGTAGAGAAAGTTGTGATTTTGTGGCACAAAAGGAGAATTAAAATCATTTGTGCAGGAATCACAAGGATTGGCTTTTAATCCAAAAGCGATAAGATTAAGAATAATAAAAAACGCAAAAAATGCCCCTAAGGATTTTTCCTTAGGGGCTCTGCTCCACCGCCTCATGATGATATTTGTAGGGACTCTTTGCTGTCGTAAAAATAAACCTGCAAATTTTTCAAAAGGTGATGGCGGCTTTTGTTGTAAGTCCGTAACAAAAATTCTTACTAAAATTGTTTGTTCCACCTGCAAAAGCGTTTCCTGGGAATAATAATCCCACTTCGGTTAACCAAATAAAATTTTTATAAGGTCTGTAGTCCAAGGTGAAATCAAGTTCATAACCTAAATTTTTATCGATATCCGTACTTAAAGGATCTTCGTTTAACACACCAAATGTCAAGCGTCCATGATAGAAAAGCTTATCTGAAGATTTATATTTTAGATACGGAGAAAAATAGGTGACATTACTGATGGCTTCAACATCTGGTTTTTGACCGGCATTAGCGTCATGAGATTTTGAATCTAAAAGAGTGGTGGATAGAAAATCAGCCTGTCCCAAAGGGTGATTAAAAAGAAGAAAAGCCACGTCATAATTTCGATCAAAATAATATCCTTCGTAGATCTTATCGGTATTAGGATTATCTCCAGTTGCAAAGCCAGCATTTAAGCCATAAACCCACTTGGATTGAGGGTTATGATATTCAAGCTCTAAAGCTAAACCTCTTCCATCAAGTCCTACGACACTGGATTGATTTGTTTGAACTCCTGTTTTTCCCTGTAAAAATCCAGCTTCAACTCCAAAGTTAATGCGTTCTGTTTTCTTTCCCACAAAGATATTAATGTTTTGTGAGTTCCATTTTCCAGATAAGGTATTTCCTTTTAAACTGTCTTTAGGAGCCGTATTCCCAGATGCTGTGGCGACTCTTGATTGATAGAATAAACCCATCGAAAGTCCAGTTTCTGGATTTTTATAATTAAAAATTAAATTATAATCAGTGACATCATCTTCAATGCCAATGTTGTTTTCACTCGATTTTCCCATCATAGGAGTTATTTCAAAATTTCCTGAAACCATTTTATAAGCGATTAAATCACTTGTGTCATACCAATGATCAAAAAGATTTCGTCCCGCACTATAGGTCATTCCTAGACCAAATTCTACAGGAGCCCTTCCAATAATGAGCGAAGAAAATTCTAAGTCCCAAGAAAGGTAGGCTTCACTGATTCGAAGGGTGTCAGAAGGTTGATTTTCAGATAAAACACTTGAATCAATACTGTCAGACGTGTCACTACTTGGCGCGGGGACATTTCCCATGTAATCGCCGAGTTGAGAGTTAAGATAACGTCCATCATGATGACTGTTATTAAGGACATGAAATTTAGTATGAATATTGAGACCATCCGAAGCAACAATATGAGGCTGTAAGATTAAATGATGCAGAGTGTATGATTTTCTTGGTTTTGCGCTTGATAAAGCGGGATTGTCTATTTCGACAACTTCAAAACGATACAGCCCCTTCCAATCTAAAGTGGTGGCATTAGCCTTAAGGTGATTTGATAAAACAAAAAATGAAACAAGCAAAACGCCTAAAGTTAATTTCATTGATATTCCTCCGTCATGTAGACTCATTCGATTTGAGTTAGTACACCTCAAATAGGGTCACTGATCAACAGCCAGATTTTCTATTTCGCAGCAGCCTCTAGATATTATTTTATTATTCAACGATCCCCAAGACATCACTTTCTCTGATTATTAAATACTCTTGGCCATCGATATCAATGGAATCACCAGCATAACTAGAAAATAAAATATGATCTCCTAATTTAACGTCAAGAGGGTGTTTGTTGCCCTTTAAATCAAATTTTCCTCGACCCACAGAAAAAACCCTTCCTTTATTAGGCCGTTCTTGAACCATGTCAGGAATAAATAAGCCACCAGGAGTTTTATTGCTGGGCATTTCTTTTTTTAGAAGAATGCGATCATCAAGTGGTGTGAAAAAAAAGTTTAAAGATTCGTTTTTGTTTAAAGCCTCATTTTTAAAAACTTTGCTTGATTGAGGCTCTTTTTGAATTTTTTTAGCTAGGGTTTTCTTTTCAGGTGATGTTTTTTTGCTTGTTGTTTTTTTAGCTAAAGTTTTCTTTTTAGGCGCTGATTTTTTAGTTGTTGTTTTTTTAGCTAAAGATTTCTTTTTAGCTGCTGATTTTTTGTTTGTTGTTTTTTTAGCTAAGGTTTTCTTTTTAGCTGCTGATTTTTTCTTATTTTTGGCCACGTCTATTTAACTCCTGTTCATAATATTTATTGTACATAATATCCCATTCAGGGGTTCCCTCAAGAACATTTCTTTTCAAGGAAGAAACCATTTGCCGAGCTTTTTTATCAATTTCAAGTTCTTCATTAACAAATTCTAATATTGCTTTTTTTGCAAATTTTAATGCCCGATCTTCATCGGGATAGTCGATAAGATCGTCCTTCCAAATTCCATCAATGACGATGTGTGCGATATGAGATTGTCGGTCGTTTGAAATAATCACAGGACGATTCCTTTTTCTTTTGCGAGTTTCTTTTTCAAAAGCGGAAACATTTTATAGCGTTGAAATTCTCCACTATGAGCTCTTTCAAGTTGATCCATCATTTTATTAACTTCATTTTCTAATTCAATTTCTTCTTGATAATTTTGTTTAACAAGGGAGATGATTCGTTTTTCAACAATTTCTTCTTTAGTTTTAAAGATAATAGCGTTATTTTGCTTTAAATGAAATAGAATTTTTTGACTAAGACGACGAATTTGTATGTCATTTAATTTCATTTCTAATGAGCTCCTTATCTTGATTGATGACATTGACCACTTATCAATGGCCACTTTTCCTATTTCACATCGGCAACTATCACAAGCCTATTGGTCATTTTGTCGCATTCATATGTACGAATGCTTGTATTTCTTTAATGATTCTGTCAAGTATTAACATGGTGGTTATAAAAATACTTGTATTTTTATCAATTGATTACGGATAATTTATACTAAAAAATGAAAATAACGTCACTGTTTTCGTTTGAATTTTTAGGGAGCATAAGATCTTAATGAGAAAAAAGTTAAAAATACTATTCTTGGTTCTAGCTTTGATGCTGACGCTAGCTATCATTTCCCTTTTGTCTGCTTTTATTTATTTCAACAACATCATTAACAGAGATTTTTCAGCTCGTCGTTTTCAACCCCCGATTGAATTGTATGCATCTTCTTATAATGTAAAGGTGGGTCAACTTGTTTCAATTCAATTTTTAACCAGTCTTTTAAGTCATAATAATTATAAAGAAAAATTACTAGGAGATCCCCTTTATGAGGGCGATTTTTCAGTTTGGCCTTATGGGGCTTGTCAATCTTCATTTCAATTTGAATTAGACCCAAAAGTTCATGAGTGTCTTGTATGGAGTGCTTTTACGGAGTCTAAGCCTGATTACAATTCTGGCAATAATGAGATAAAAGTTATTGCAGTAACAAAAAACAACAAAGTGGTTGGCGTTTATTCTGGGCAGCCCATTAATGCCGTTAATGAAATTTTACTTCCACCCAAACAAATTGCTCAATTCTTAGATGACCGACCTGTCTTTCAAAAGATTGTTGCTCTTGGAGAAGTCAACACGTCATGCTTAAATGCTCTTCTCGCCATTGAAGATGCTCGTTTTTTAGACCATAAAGGGGTTAGTTTTAAAGCTATTTTTAGAGCTTTTTTAAAAAATGTAAAAGAAATGCGTTTTGCAGAAGGAGGAAGCACATTAACACAACAATTAGTCAAAAATTATTTTTTAACTAATGAGAAAACATTGTATCGAAAAATAATTGAAATGTTCATGTCTTTTCTTTTAGAAATGAAAATTGATAAAGATGAAATATTAGAAACTTATATCAATGTCATTTATTTAGGTCAGCAAGATGTTTTTCAAGTTCGTGGATATGGAGCAGCCAGTGAATATTATTTTAAAAAAGATATTTCTCGTTTAAATTTGGCGCAATGTTCATTATTGGCGGCCATTGTTAAAAGTCCTGGATTGTATAACCCTTTTCGTTATCCAGAAAGAGCCTTAAAAAGACGCAATTTAGTTTTAGAACAAATGACTAAATTAAAACTAATTTCTGATCAAGAAATGAAAGAAGCCCAGAAAGAATCATTGCCAAAAATAAGCGAAAAGGACGTAAATGTTGTGGCTCCTTATTTTGTCGAAGCCGTTTTATGGCAGTTAAAACAAGTGCTCAAGGTTGATATGAATCAGGGGCTAAAGATTACGACAACCTTAGATATTGAGGCTCAAAAAAGAGCTGAGAATGCCGTTTTAAAAACAATGTCCAATCTCGACAAAAAAACAAATCATCCCTTACAGGTTGCTTTTTTGTCTGCTGATCAACGTTTTGGAAAAGTGCGTTCTTTGATTGGCGGTCGTGACTTCAAAGTTTCTCAATTTAATCGAGCGATTCAGAGTTATCGACAAGTTGGTTCAATTATGAAACCAATTGTATATTTATCGGCACTCGAAACCGTTAAAAATGACGGAACGGTTTACACGCCTTTAACATTATTAGAAGATAAGCCTTTTGACTATTCTTATGAAGGCCAAACATGGAGTCCAAAGAATTTTAATCAGAAGTATTATGGGACTGTACCCATGTATTTTGCTTTAAAAAACTCACTTAATTGTGCAACAGCAAGTTTAGGACTAGAGATTGGATTAGACAACATTGTCGATTTAAGTCGAAGACTAGGAGTAAAATCAAAAATTGAATCTTTACCGTCTCTTACTTTGGGTGCTTTTGAATTAAGTCCTTTTGAAGTGTTACAAGTTTATTCTACGATAGCCAATCAAGGTTACCTTGTTCCTTTGACTTTTATTGATAAAATAGAAAACTTAGATGGAAAGATTCTCTATAAAAAACAACAAAACTTATCTTTGGTGGTTGCTCCAGAAACAGTTGCTGTTCTAATAGGAATGATGAAGCACACTTTAATTAGTGGAACAGCGAGTTGGATGAAGCGAGCCGATCTTGAATGCCCCTGTGCTGGAAAAACAGGGACGACATCAGACAACAAAGATGCGTGGTTTGCGGGCTTTTCATCAGACCATGTCGCTGTCGTTTGGATTGGGTTTGATGATAATTCATCTCATGGTTTAACGGGAGCATCGGGAGCATCTCCTCTTTGGTTTCATTATATGAACGATTATTCGCGCCATCATGTATTGAGAGACTTTCAATGGCCTGAAGGGACACGTTTAATTAAACGTTCTACAGAGTCTTTTAATAACTTAAAAATTCCTCAAGAAGACATTGAGTTGATTGATCGTATTAGCTTTTAGGCTGGTCTATCTCTCCTTAGGTATGATTAACTACGCGCTTAAAGGCTTAATTTGTAGGGTTTGAGACAATTCTTTGACACTGATTTTTGACAGGGGCAATTATTTCCGTTAATCTGAATTTAACATCTTCGTGAACAACTGGTTTTTATGGGTTTCACGCAATAAGAGGTGTTTAAAGTCCATGAGGGACTTTAGTTTGTTACCTAGGAGGGGATATGATGTCATCTCAACGACTACTGATTGTTGATGATGAATCAGCAGTAAGATCAAGCCTTTTTCGTTTTTTTGAAAAAAAGGGGTTTCAAGTTATTACTGCTGGGAGTGTTCAAGAGGCTCAACACCTTTGTCAGCAAAGCAAAGGCATCGATTTGGCTTTAATCGACTTAAGACTGCCTGATGGCAATGGCATTGATCTAATGAATTGTTTAAAAATTGCTCATCCATCCTTAGAGTCAATAATAATTTCTGGCCATGGGACAATTGATGTTGCGGTTGAAGCAACGAAGTCTGGTGCACAATATTTTTTATCTAAGCCATTTGATTTATATGATATTGAAAATAAAATTCAAGAAATCATGAATAAGTCGAAATCAAAAGAACTGGATTCAAAAGGTTCTGACTTGTTGGAAATATTAACAAAAGATGTTGTTGTTGGACAGAGTGAGTCAATAAAAAAAGTGCTTCAGGTTGTTGAAGCTGTAGCGGATACTGATTCAACCGTTTTGCTAACTGGAGAAAGCGGAACAGGAAAAGAGCTTATTGCACGTCTGCTTCATTTTTTATCAGACAGAAAAAAACAAGCTTTTGTTCCAATTAATTGTGGGGCAATCCCTTCTGAATTGTTGGAGAGTGAATTATTTGGACACGTTAAAGGAGCTTATACAGGAGCAATTGCAAATCGCAAGGGAAGATTTGAGCTGGCGCATAATGGAACGATATTATTGGATGAAATCGGTGATATGCCTTTTTCTCTTCAGGTAAAACTACTGCGTGTTTTACAAGAAAGACAATTTGAACCTGTTGGAAGCACTAAAACCGTTAGTGCAAATATTCGTTTAATTGCTTCGACAAATATTGATTTAGAAAAAGCCGTTTCACAAGGAAAATTTAGAGAAGATTTGTATTATCGTCTTAATGTGATTCCAATTCATATTCCTTCTTTAAGGGAGCGAAAGCAAGATATTCCTGTTTTATTGGATTATTTTGTTAAGGGATTCAACAAAAGCAAGAAGAGAAAATTTCATGGATTTACTGAAAACTGTAAACAACATTTAAAGGACTATTCTTGGCCAGGCAACGTTCGAGAGCTTGAAAACTTGGTGGAACGATTGTCTATTTTAAAAAACAATCAAGTTGTTGATATCGAAGGGCTTCCTGATCGATATAGAGTGTCTCAGTTAAATGCTCAAAAATCAATTTGTCTGGATCATATTGATTTGTCAGGTGATGGAATGGACTTTAATTCTGCCGTTGATTCGTATGAAAATGCTTTGATCTTGCAAGCTTTAGAAAAAACGGGTTGGAACAGAAATCAAGCCGCTATATTGCTTCGATTGAATCGAACAACATTAGTTGAAAAAATCAAAAAAAAGGGGTTAACTCCCCCTCCTCAAATGAATGTCTAATGGCTACGAAATAGTGGCTGTTTTGCAACAGCCACTAAATAATCTTTTTACATTGCATTAACCACTATTTATTTGATAACAAGTTTTTCTGTGATGGAAACTCAAATAGGGGTGTCATTCTTTTAAATTCAAATGGCGTGGTTGATGATGTTGTGTTTTCTTGATTTTTGCTTATGTTTTCATCCGCAGATTCCTTTTTAGACGTATCATTTTGGTTTAGATTTGAATTAATAGAATTTGTGCTTAAAAGATCGCCATTAAATTTTTTGTTAAAAGATAGAGTTAATGTTGAAGTATTTGTATTGTTTTGTTGATTTTGATCAGATTTAGGAACAGTGTTTTCATTGGCAATTTGTCTTTGTTCGTTTTCAGATGAAGCAGGTCCGTATAAATCAATTAAGGCTGTTTTATCTAAGTCACTCATTTTTGTTATAATATGTTTTGATATTGCGGGATATCCTTTTCGAGAAACCATTACAGGTTGATTATTAACGGAATAAGAGTAGTCTGGATAATGCATGATTGAAAGAAAATCATATTCACCATAAGTTTGATTTAAATTGGAAAGCTTAACATAGGAATGTTCATACCCCTTTTTGATTCGATCATTATAGACAATAATGTAATTGTCGCGGTCAGGTCTTTGATGTTCGTGTGCGAGTCCCCAAGCGTGTCCAATTTCATGGATTACAAAGTAATCATGTTGAAAACATTTTGAATTTAAATTCATTCTCATGCGACTTGCGTATTGACTGTGTCCGACATAAGACCAACAGCCATCAGAGTCATCCGATATGACTTGAAGAAAGTAGGAGTCAGTGGAGCTGGCTTCTCTACATATGGCTGATGAGCCTTTTGTCCACAATTCACAAGAAGTTCTGAATAAATTTCTCCAAGTCGATTTAACATTAGAATCAAATTTATAGATCAAAACGCCGTTTGGCCAAGGCTCGCTTTTGTAATGAACAAAAGATTCAACTTTTTCATTGAAAGAACCGTTATCTAATGAATTATTATAAGATTGAATGGTTTCAGCTGGAACAACCATGTCGTCAATTAAAACAAGATCATTGGATTCTAAATAATGATTCAATTCTTCATTGGTGCTGGTTCTTGTCGAATCAAGAATCATCGGGCCACAATTAGAGTAACTTAAAACAAGAACTCCAAGCGAAAGCATAAACCCCATTATTGCATACTTATTGTTCATAAATTCCTCCCCTTATTTCAGCTTATTGTTAGTTAGTGGCTGTTGTTTAACAGCAGCCACTCGTTAGTGACTATTAATCAACAGCGACTCCTTACATTATGAATCAATTAGTGTAAAAT
>CAYMLA010000015.1:0-955 GCA_964390785.1 uncultured Bdellovibrionales bacterium
CATACAGCTTCCTCCTCGCGCCTCCGTGCAAACTCAATCGCTTTGGGTATAAAGGTCTTCTTTTGGACGGAATACTGAATGGTATTGTATACTGAGACGACTCGTTACTTCCAGTTTTTAGCTACAGATTGGTAGGCTGAACGAAAGGATTCTCCTGCTAACACACGTTGATTTACTTTTTCAGTCGCATAGAGTTCAGAAGTCATGGCCTGATTCAATGCCTTTTCGTCGAATTCAAGGGCTGAAATAAAGTTATTCATAACGGATAAACTTGCTTCAGTAATCTGCAACACAGAAATAACTGATTTTTTAGAAATCTGTACATCTCTATTGTAACCCGAAATAAGATTTCCAATGAGGGACTTCACTTTAAATTCTTCTCCTAAAACTTCATGGTATTTTGCACGTATGATTTCTAAAACATCGGGATTGATTTTTTGTGGCATAATTGAACTTCCTGTGCATTGATTTTTAGGTAGTTTAATAAAGCCAAACTCCGTCATGCTAAAAAGAACTAAGTCAGAAGCCAGCTTATTCAAACTCATCATGACTTGAGAGCAGGCGTTAATAATTGCGCCTTCAAACTTTCCTCGAGTCATTTGTGCATACAGTGGATTTTCTAAAACCCGAGCAAATCCCATTTCCTGAGCGGTGTATTGACGGTCAACTTCAAATACAGGGACTCCAAATCCTGCTGCCGTTCCCAGTGGAGATTGGTTTATGAGATCTAAAATAAATTCAAGTGTTTTAAAATCATCTTCCAGTGATGAACAAAAACTTTCTAGCCAAACTGATATTTTAGTTGGCATGGCTTTTCTCATGTGAGTATAGCCGGGCATCGGAGTTTCATCATATTTTTTGGCTAGTTTGAAGATCACTTCCTTTAATTTTAAAATCTGACTATTCAACTCCTTTATTTTGTCTATTTCAAAAAGCCTTAGAGCAGTAACAACTT
>CAYMLA010000015.1:965-15132 GCA_964390785.1 uncultured Bdellovibrionales bacterium
GAGCGGTGTGAATTTTTTTTCCAACCTCCCCGAAGTTTTCTGTTAAATACTTTTCAATTGCAAAATGACAATCTTCATCCTCTTTTAAAATAGGAAACTCATTTTTTTTTGCAAGAGATAGAATTGCCATTAAGCCTTCTAAGGCAGAATTTAACTCGTCATCAGAAAGCACTCGAATTTTATTAAGCATTTTGGCGTGAGCTTTTGATGCTATACAATCATAGACCACCAAACTTTGATCAACCAAATGATCTCCGTCAGAAGTGAAATCGATAACTTGTTGAGAGACATTAATTCCCTTATCCCAAATCGGCATATCCCACTCCATTTTTCTTTTTTAGAATCATGCTATGCGCTTTTAGGCGAATTGCATTGATATTAATAAACCCTTTGGAATCGGTTTGATCAAAGCCTCCTTCTATATCCATACTTGAAATATTAGCATCATAGAGCGATGAAGGTGATTTTCTGCCGAGAGTAAGAACATTTCCTTTGTAAATTTTAAGACTAACCTCTCCATCAATGTATTCTTGGCTTTTGTTTATGGCAGCAATTAAGAAATCCATCTCAGGACTAAACCAGAATCCATTATAGATCAATTCAGAAAATTTACTGCTAAGCATATCCCTTAACCTCATCACCTCTCGATCCATTGCGAGGCCTTCAATATCTCTATGGGCTTTAAAGAGAATTGTCCCCCCTGGAGTTTCATAAACTCCCCGTGACTTAATGCCGACAAAGCGGTTTTCAACCATATCAATCACTCCGACTCCGTTTTCAGATCCAACTTTATTAAGATAAGTAAAAATTTCTAAAGGAGTGCTGTAGACAATATTTTCTTTTTTATTTTTAATCAAAACAGGAATGCCATCCTTAAACTCAAGGGTGATAAAAGTGGCAACATCAGGAGTGTTCTCTAAAGGTTTGGTTTTAACTTAAATAGCACTTGGTGGTTCGTGACTAGAGTCTTGTAAAATGCCAGCTTCATGGCTTATGTGCAATAAGTTGTCGTCTTCACTAAAAGGCTTTTTTAGAGTGTTTTTTATTTCCATTCCATGTTTTTCTGCATAACTAATTAAATCCGTTCTTCCCTTAAACTGATTTAAGAACTCAGGATCTTTCCAAGGGGCAATGACTTTAATTTGCGGGTTAAGGGCATAAAAAGCCAGTTCAAATCGCACTTGATCATTCCCTTTACCTGTTGCTCCGTGGGCCACATATTGAGCTCCTTCTAATTGAGCCAATTGAATATGCTTTTTGGCAATTAAAGGCCTGGCAATCGCTGTCCCCAAAAGATAACTTCCCTCGTAAAGGGCGTTCGCTTTAAACATTGGGAAAATAAAATCTTTAACAAACTCTTCTTTTAAATCCTCTACATAAACTTTGCTCGCTCCGACTTTGAGTGCCTTTTGACGAACCTGTTCAAAATTTTCTTCTTGGCCAACATCGGCGACATAGGCAATAACTTCATAGTTTTTTTGAATAAGCCATTTTAAAATGACCGACGTGTCTAGTCCACCACTGTAGGCCAAAACCACTTTTTGTTTCATTGCTTTTGTCTCCTCTGTTTGGTTCTATATTTTGTTGTAAACGACATCAAATTAAAGGTTATTTTTGTTTGTTTGAGTGCTTAGATGAAGCATCCAAACAAGAGATGTGCGACGCGTTCGATTTGAGCTCGCGCGCCTCAAATTTGACTATTTTGCAACAGCCACAAATTATTAACAAGGATAATTTTTTAAATCTCAGAGCGTGACTCAATAATTTTACTGATTAAACCGTATTCTAAAGCTTCTTGTGCGTTCATCCAATAATCACGATCGGTATCAATAGTGATTTTTTCAATAGACTGTCCTGTTTCCCTTGAAAGGAGGGCGTTTATTTTTTCTCTTGTTTTTACAATTTGGTTGGCTGTTATTTCAATGTCTGAAACCGGACCTGAAACACCACCAATGAGGGGTTGATGAATTAAAAATTTTGAATTGGGCAAACTGATTCGGTTCTTTTTTTCTGTTCCCAAAAGAATGATTGTTGCAATGCTGGCACAAAGCCCAGAGCAAAGAATTTTAATCTCTGGCTTAATAAAGCGAAGCATATCATAAATAGCAAAGCCTGAGTTTACTTCGCCTCCGGGTGAATTAACATAAAGATAAATGGGTTTTTCGTCATTGTCATTTTCTAAAAGAATAAGACTTTGAATTATGTTTTTTGCGACTTTGTTGTCGACCTGTTCAAAAAGGGTGAGTGTTCGTGTTGAAAACAGACGTTCTGTCATATCAATAGGCTTGTCTTGTTTTTTTTCTTCTGACATAGTTGGGATCTCCTTCTTGACCAAAGTCTTGTTGTAAACAACAATCAAGTGATCATTATAAACGGTTTCTGTTTATAAAAAATACCAGTGATTGATTTTGTGATCAATGAGTAAAGTAAAGCTATTTACGATTTGTTTTGTTTTGAGTCAAATCTCGACGTTCTTTTGCTATCCAATAAACAAAAAATCCTAATGCAGAAAAAAGGACAACAGAAAGAATGTTTTGTAAGCGACTGTCAAAACTTGAGCCGATTAAATCGACATTAAGATAAATCAATAGAGCAATAAAAATTCCCATAATGGCTTCACCCGCAATGAGTCCAGAGGAAATTAAAATGCCTTTATCTGTTAAATCATTTGATTTTGAAGGTCGAGTTTTTTCAACGAGAAATCGAAGAATTCCTCCAAATAAAATGGGGACAGCAAGGGTAAAAGGCAAATAGATTCCAATTGCAACGGGCATAATGTGAAGTTTAAAACGACTTGTTTTTGGGATGAATTGGTTTAAAACAAGACAAAAAAGAGCAAGAGCAACGCCGTACCAAATCATGTCCATTGGAATTTGTTCATTACCAAAAAAACCATTAACAATTGACGCAAACAAGGTGGCTTGAGGGGCTTTCAATCCAGTTCCAATACCATAAGCTTGATGGAGAAGAGAGAGTATTGGTGCAATAACAAAAGCAGGAATAACAACGCCAATCACTTGGGCATATTGTTGATATTTAGGAGTTGCTCCAACAAGAACGCCTGTTTTTAAATCTTGCGAACAATCAGCGGAGGTGCAGGCGGCGCAACAAACAACAGCAGCAACTCCTAAGGTAGCCAAAATAGCAGATTCGCCACTATACCCGAGCAAAAGTAATAGCCCTGCTGTTCCGATAAGCGTTGAAATGGTCATTCCTGAAACGGGATTATTTGAGCTTCCAACAAGGCCAACAATATAACTTGAAACGGCCACAAAAATAAAGGCAGCAAAGAGCATAATAAAAGTTATTAGTAAACTCATTCCCCACGAATGGAGCATTTGGTGGTAGACGATAAAAATAATGATTGTGGCTAATAGAAAGAGAGTCAAAATTTGTTTGAGTGGAATATTTTGTTCTGTTGTTTTTTGCCCTTTTAAACTTTTTAGTCCTTCAATAAGCCCCATTCTTACAGAAAAGATTGATGCAAGACCGCCAACAATCATGGCTCCAACTCCAATATAGCGAATTTTGGTTGACCATAGAGTCCATACTAATTCAATTGGGGTGTCAGTTGAAAGGAGGGCGCTCGAATAAAGAGGAATAGCAATGCACCACCCAATAAAACCACCAATAAAAACTAATGCTGAAATTTCTAGTCCAACAATATAGCCAACTCCTAAAAGAGCAGGCGAAATATCGCTTCCAAAAAAGAAATGGGTTTTTCCAAAGGTAAAAGCCCATTCGACGCTTCCTTTAATCCATCCGACACAAGTGGCCATAAACTTAAAAATGGCGCCAAGAGTGAGGCCGTAAAAAATGGAAGAAAAACCAATAGGCGAGTCTCCTTGCCCAGACTTTAGTACAGAAGCACAAGCGACGCCCTCAGGATAAGTTAATTCTTTTTTTTCAATAATAAGAACTTTTCTAAGAGGAATCATAAATATGACTCCAAGGAGTCCACCACTGATGGCAATAAAAGTTGTTTGCCAAAAGTTAAAATTATTCCAAGCTCCCACTAAGACAAGAGCGGGTACGGTAAAAATAATTCCTGCTGCTAAGGACTCTCCAGCACTAGCCATTGTTTGAACAATATTACTTTGCAAAACATTATTGCCTTTAAACAAAAGTTTAAATATTCCAAGAGAAATCACGGCAGCAGGGATCGATGCTGAAACAGTCATTCCGGCATAAAGACCGAGATAAACATTAGCGGCTGTCATTATCACGGCAACAATAATGCCTATAACAATAGCAGATAAGGTGAATTCTAAGTTTTTTTGTTTCATTTTAATCCTCTTTTGGTCTGCATTTAGATGGCACAAAATTTTGTTTGTTTGCAAATCATCATTTTTATATTACTTTTAATGTATGTCCAATATTAAAGGAATAAAAAAAATAGAACATCAGTTGGCCGAAGATGCTCGCAAAGCGACTCTTGGCGTCGTACAAATTCATGCACAGGGTTATAGTGATGATAACATAAGGTCGATACTAGACCCACGATTTACTGTTCCAACCGAATGGACGGGATCAGGGTTTTTTATTGAAATTGAAGGTGAAGATGGCTTTATTTTAACGAATTCTCATGTTGCGCGTAATGCCACAAGCCTTCAAATCATGTCACCGATAACAAGTGAAGAGTTGTTTGAGGTTGAAGTCATTGGTTTGGTTAAAAATCAAGAGCCAGACATCGCCCTTCTTCGCTTATTAAGCGATGAAAAAGAACGCTTTATTGACCTTTCGGGGGGGCGAATTCCAAAGTTAAAATTGGGTGATTCTTCGACCGTTCGTCGTGGGACTTCGATTAAAGCGATTGGTTATCCTTTAGGTATGGATGAGCCGAATATGTCAGGGGGAGAAATTTCAAATTTTATTTCAGGTGATGATTATGTTCCTCAGCGTTTGGTTACGGATGCAGCGATTAATCCAGGCAATAGTGGTGGGCCATCCATTATTGAAGGGGGAGAAGTTATCGGTCTTAATACCGCGATTGTTGTTAATGCCAATAACATTGGTTTTATTACTCCAATCAATTTTGCAAAAATTCTTTTTGAAGATTTAATAACATGGAAGTACGCAAGGCTCGCTGATTTGTCAGCTCGTTTGCAGAAAAATTCGGAATATAATTCTGAGTATTTAAAACAGAAAAAATTGGGTGGGGTTATTGTCAATCATGTTACTAAAGGGGGCATGTTAGAGGCTGCTGGAATTCAGAAATGGGATATTTTAGTTGGTGTGAATGAATTTGAATTTGATCGTCACGGAATTTTAATTGATCCAGAGGCATTTCGAAAACAAAATATTTTTGATATTGTTAGAGATTTAAAATTGGGTAGCGAGGTGACTTTTCATTATTATCGTGAGGGCAAGAAAAAAAACGCTAAAACAATTGCTGTTCCTCGTCCGACTCTTGGGATTGATTTTCAACCGATTGTTGTTGAGCGTCGGTTTATTGATTTTTCAGGAATGACAATTCAAGAGTTAAGCATTGAACTTATTTCCGCTGTGTATCAGGCTTTTGAGGTAAATTATATGAGATTGCTTGATGAGCACAGTGAAAATGAAAAAAAATTAATTATATCTTATATTCATCAAGGTTCAGATGCTGATTTGGTTTTTTTAGAGCCAGGCGATCTTATTGTAAAGATTCAAGACAAAAAAGTAGAAACCTTAGAAAGTTTTTGTGAAATTGTGGAAAAAGCGCGAAAGAAAAATGTTTCTTTTTTAGTGATTGAAACATCATCAGGAAATTTGGGCTGTATTCCAATAAAAGCGGATAAAGAATGTAAAATTGAGTGTTTTAATCCAACGACACAAAGTGGGCTGGCGATTGATTTGTTAGAAAACGACAGTTCGATTGAAGATAGTGCAGAGGGATCTCATTGATTATTAAAGAGGAAGAAAAAGATCTTTTATTTAAGAGAGCCGTAGAAAAATTGTCATCAGGAGGCATTGTTGCTATGCCGACTGAAACGGTCTATGGTCTTGCGGGATCAATCAGGCATCCATCAGCAATTGAAAAAATTTTTAAAATCAAAAACAGGCCTTTATTTGATCCTTTAATTGTTCATGTTTCTAATGTTCAACAAGCAAAAGACATTGTCGAAAATTGGTCGCTTCTCGCTGAGCAATTGGTTTCTGTTTTTTGGCCAGGACCTTTAACTCTAGTATTGAAAAAGAAAAAAACAGTTTCTGATTTGATAACTGCGGGGCTTGATACTGTCGCCATTAGAATGCCGAGCCATCCATTGGCCTTAAGTCTGATTGAGAAATTTGGTTTTCCTGTTGCTGCTCCAAGTGCGAATAAGTTTAAAAAAACAAGTCCGACAACTGCGGCTCATGTTGAAAGTGAATTTTCTGAGTCTGATTTGATTATTCTTGATGGAGGGACCTGTTCGATTGGCTTAGAGTCAACCGTAATTGAGTTAAAAGAAAATGAAATAAATGTTTTAAGACCGGGATTTATTTTATCAAGTGATTTAGAGGAGTTTTGTTTTAATCATTCTTTTTCAGTTGCTATCAATCGAAGATCAAGCCTAAAGTCACCAGGAAATTTGACAGAACATTATCAACCCAAAAAACCTTTGGTGGTTGTTCCAGAGAGGACAAGAGCTATTATCAATAAAGCCTCTGGAGTGTTAAAAACTGGCCCCCTTTTTCAAGAGATTAAACTTTCAGATGATCCGATATGGGCAGCACGTCATCTTTATTCACAAATGAGAAAACTTTCTGAGCAGGATATTGATTTTCTTCTCATTATCCAACATCCTCATTTGCGTGGAGGTTTTTGGGAAGCCATTTGGGACAGAATACATAAAGCGGCCACACTTGTGTTGTGAAAAATTATCGTGTTTTACCCGCGTTATGAAAAGGCATTGAAAAGAACGTAAATTTCTGGAAAAATGTCGTCATATAGATTGTGTTGGCTGTTTTGTTGTTTTGTTGAAGCCACTAAGGAGAGGGGAAGGATTAGATGTTAATTCGCATTCGAAATTTTTTATTTTATACTTTTGTTAGCTGTTTAATCTTAATTGTAACATTTGTGTTTGTGTTGAGTTGGCAATTGGTTGGAGGATATGCTGAAGACCGATATGGTGAATTGCAAAATTTTTCTAAAGTTTTAAATTTGGTAGAAAAGTATTATGTAGAAAAAGTTGATTTAAAAAAGCTGATTTATGGTGGGATTAAGGGGATGCTAGCGGAACTTGATCCTCATACTAATTTTTTGCCTCCAGAAATTTTCAAAGAATTTGAAAATGAAACCAGTGGAGAATTTGGAGGTCTTGGAGTTGAAATTTCGGTTGAAGATGGTGTGTTAACCGTAATTTCACCAATTGAAGATACTCCAGCGTGGAAGGCTGGCATAAAAGCAAGAGATAAAATTGTAGAAATTGATGGAGTTGCCACAAAAGGATTAAGTCTTGTTGAAGCCGCTCAAAAAATGAGAGGTAAAAAAGGAAGCAAAGTCACTTTGGGTGTTATGAGAAAAGGGGAAGATAAACCTTTGAAAATTGTTATTGTTCGGGGAGTGGTGAAAATTAAATCAGTTAAAATGACAGATTTAGAAGAGGGGTATCTTTATATTCGTTTAACGAGTTTTATTGATAGTACGTTAAATGATTTAAATAAATACATTCATCAACATAAGAAGAAACATAAAAATTTTAGAGGAATTTTGATTGATTTAAGACATAACCCAGGAGGCTTATTGGAGCAAGCCGTTCAAATTTCAGATTTATTTTTAGAAAAAGGAGTGATTGTAAGTACGATTGGTCGGGATGAAAAGAAAAAAGATGTTTTTTATGCAAAAAAAGAAGGAACTTTAACGGGGTTTCCGATAATTGTTCTTATTGACGGTTCTTCGGCGAGTGCGAGTGAAATTGTTGCTGGAGCATTGGGGGATAATAAAAGAGCACTTATTGTGGGACATCGAAGTTTTGGTAAAGGGTCAGTGCAACAAGTTGTAAAATTAGGAGATGGATCTGGCTTAAAGATGACCGTCGCTCGATATTATACGCCTAATGGAGTTTCAATTCAGGCAGAGGGTATTCGACCTGATATTGAATTAGAAAGTGTTGATACGGAGGCTTTTAAAAAAGCGATTGTTCGAAGTCGTGTGCGACGGGAAAAAGATATCCAAGGACATTTGCTCAGTTCAAAAGAAAAAAAGGAATTAGAAAGCAAAGTGATGAGCAAAAGCACGTTGTTTTCTTTATTCAGTGAACTAACGGATAAATCGGTTGAAGATATGACAGAAAAGGAAAAGCTTTTAAGTCAAGATTTTCAATTGCTTCAAGCCTATAACTATTTGCGTGCATGGAAGATGATGAAAAACATGGTGCAGTAAGTGGCTGTTGCAAAACAGCCATTACTTTAGGAGAGGCAATCGAGCGGCTCCAATAACTCCGGCATGAGGCCCGAGGCGAGCTAAAATCAAAGGACAACGAAATTGTTTTCCTCTTAAAGTGATGAACTGGTTGTAGTAGCTTTTTAGTTGAGAAAAGTATAAATCACGGCATTCGATCATTCCTCCTCCAAAGGCAATTTTTTCTAAGTTAAATCCCATTGAAAGATTATAACAAAGAAGAGCGAGTGAGCGTGCCATGTCGTCAAAAATGATTTGATATTTTTGATCTCCTGAGCGTGTTTGTTTAACCAATTCTTCTGTGGAGCTTCCTGTAAATCCAATTTTTTTAGCTCGTTTCAGTAAGGCGGTGCCTGAAGCGATGCCTTCTGTTGTTGAATCAAAGAGTTCTGCTGGATTTTTTAGAGAGTGAAAGTCTATGGCAATATGTCCCCATTCGCTTCCCATGCCGTTTGATTGAGCGGGCTTTGAGTTAAATACAACGCCCGTTCCAATTCCTGTTCCTATAGTGATGAGAGCATAGGTGGAGAGATTTTGTGTCGCCCCTAGCCATCCTTCGCCGAGAGCGGCGGCCATCGCATCGTTTTGAAAAAAAAGAGGTCGATTGATTTGAGATTTTTTTAATTGAGTTTTTAACAAAGAAACAATCGGGACAATTTTCCATCCATGAAAGTTTGCTGGATAGAGTAGAGTCCCCGTGTTGACATTTAAAGGTCCTGCTGAAGCCAGTCCAATACCTAAAATTTGATTTTGTTTAAGAGAATGATTTTTAATCAAGTCCAGAATGGATTGATGAATATTGCTGATGACAAATTCAACTGATTTTTTTGAACAAGAAAAGGTTTTGATTGGGGTGGGTTTCTTTATTATTTCAATAAGAGTTCCTTTTGGATTAAGAAGTGCCGTTCGCGTATGAGTGCCACCAAGGTCAATTCCAATTGTGTATTTCATAAATTGTACTCCACTTCTTTCGTCCGCAGCATAAAGGGTTCAGGTTTTGGCTGTTTTGCAGCAGCCACAACAAGCAATTTGAGAAAAATTATACTCTATTGGCAATTAAAGTAAAAATGAATTTCAATATTTTTGTTTCTCTTGTGGATTATTTTTGATAAGGAAAGAGGATGAACTTAATTCAATACATTGAAAAGAATCCTTTTTTTCTAGCCCCAATGGCTGGCATAACGACTTCTTCTGTTCGGCGTTTAATGAGGGAATTGGGTTGTGGTGTTTTAACGACTGAATTGGTTTCGGTTACGGGATTGAGTTATGAAAGCTTAAAAACAATGGAATTGCTTAATTTTCATAAGAGTGAACATCCTATTGGCGTTCAATTTTTTGGATCAGATCCAATTGAGTTTGCAAAAGCAGCAGAGTATGCGCAGAAGGTGGGTTATGATTTTTTGGATTTGAATCTTGGTTGTCCTGTTGGAAAAGTGGTCAAAAAAGGGGCAGGGGCTGCTTTGATGCAGGATCTAAGTCGTGTTTGCGATATCATTAGAAGCATAAAAGCTCATAGTGATTTGCCTGTGACAATGAAAATTCGTTTGGGCTGGAATGATCAAGAGCATAATGCCGAACAAATTTGCTGTCTTGCTCAAGAGGAAGGGGTTTCTTGGGTAACCATTCATGGGCGCACTCGTTCTCAAGGATATTCTGGACGTGTCGATTGGGATGCGATTGGTTGCATTGCAGAAAATGTTGAAATTCCAATTATTGGAAATGGAGATGTGTTGTCTGCTGAACAAGCCGTTGATTATTTAAATCGTTATTGTGTTAAAGGAATAATGATTGGTCGAGGAATTTTAAAAAATCCATTTTTATTTCATCAGTGTTTGATGAATTATCAGGCACAGATGAGTTTATGTGATCAAAATGCTTTATCTCTATGTTTTACAGATCATCTGTCGGTTTTAAAACGATTGCTTTTTTATCTTGAGGAAGAAGCGTTGAATAAAGATCCTTTGTTGCTTCAATTAAAAAAATTTTCGTCATGGTTTTCGTTTGGTTTTCCAGATTCTGCACAGTTTCGTCAAAAACTTTTTGGATGTTCAGATAAAAAAGAACTTTGGTTGTTGATTCAAGATTATTTTGAAGAAAAAATGAATTTAACAGATCACTAGTCGTCTGTTAAATTTATTTTTTCAAGGCGCGAGGAGGAAGCTGTATATATAATACCGCAACGACGAAGCAACGATGAAAAAATGAATTTAACAGACGACTAGAAAAAGGTCGTGGTTGATTTGTTTTATACATTAAAATAAACTTATTAAATGGCAGCACAATATAGTCTTGAGAGCACAAACTTATCATTAAATCGTAGAGATCAATTTGCATTTAAAGAGGTTGATTTAAAGATTTCTTCTAATCAGTTTATTGCTTTTATGGGTTTGCTGCCTATTGATCAGTCTTTGTTTTTACAAACGTTATCTGGAAAATGGCGTCCTTCTGAGGGTGAATTGTTTGTTTTTGGTTGGTCAATTTATCAAAATCAACAATTGATTAAAGAAAATGTGGGTTATGTTCCTTGTGAGGATATATTTGATCATCGGTTGACTGTTGAAGAAAATTTTTATTTTTACGCTCGTCTTTTTAATGTGCCTCAAAGTGAAATTCGTTCTCGGATTGATTATGTTTCTGGTTTGTTTAAGTTGGATTCATTTTTAAGTCATTTTGTTTCCGAATTAAATGCAGGAATTTCTCGTCGAGTTTCAATCGCACGAGCGATTTTAACAAAACCTAAGTTATTGGTCATTGATGAGCCAACACGAGGTGTAGATTCATCAATTAAAAAGTGGTTGCTTCAAACAATTAAAATTTATCAAAAAGAGCAAGATGCATCGATTATTGTTGGGTCTCAAGATTTTTTTTCAATTGAAGAAGTTTGTGATCAAGTTGGTTTTTTTCATAAAGCAAAACTAGTTAGATTTGAGTCATTGGCTTTGTTTTTAAAAAATAGAGATCAGATTTCTGTGATTGAATTTGAGGTTAAAGCAGAAGATCGGCATTATTTTTCACAACGTTTACAGGAAATGGAAATTGATTATCGAATTTTAGGTGAGCGTTATTACACTTATTGTAAATCAGCCGTTCAAAGAGAATTTATTTTTGATCGAATAAAGAGTCGTTTTTTTGTAATGAGAGAGTATGGCCTTCAGGATGGTTTGCTTTTAAGTGGTTCAGGAGAAGCATGAATCAATTGATTGTTTTTTTTCAAAGGTATCTTTTATTTCCTCCTTTTAATTATCGAGTTGCAACTTTGTATTGTCGAAAGGCACTGGATTTAAAAATTGATATTCTTGATGGATTGGTAAATTTAATTTTAGAACCTGTTTTTTATCTTATGGCTTTTGGTTTTGGTGTGGGGTATTTGGTATCCACTGTTTTTGGTTTGTCTTATTTGGAATTTGTATTTCCGGCCATTGTAACCAATGCGTGTTTGTTTATTGCGTTTATTGATGGGATTGGTTTTTTTGATAAAAATTATGTGCAAAATCGAGAACAGGCTCTTTTATTTCTCTCTCCTCTTTGCAAAAGAGAGATTGTATTTACAGATGTTTTATGGGGGGCTAGCCGGAGTGCCTTGACCGTGTCTTTACTGTCTGTGATTGGGTTGTATTTAAATTTGCTTACAATTCAAAGTTTTATTTCATTTATTGTTTTAATTCTAGCTCTGTGTCTCTTGTTCTCAGCCCTAGGTATTGTTTCAGCCCTATTTTTTATTGGAAAAGATCGAATCAGTTATATGTTTCATTTTTTTATATTTTCCTGTTCGTTATTTTGTAACACCTATTTTCCAAACAAAATTTTACCAGTTGTTTTTCAAAAAATAATTGGATTTATACCTTATACATGGATTGTTGATTACATGAGATTAGTGTCATTGGAAAAAAGTCTAGTGGTTCATAATATGATGATTGTTGTTTTTATTTTGGTTTTGACCCTCATTTGTATTAATTTGGCCATCGAAAAAAGCAAACGTGTTTTTGGAAACGGGTAGTTGCAAGCAACAGTTATTTGCTGTTATTGACTTTAAAGAAAATTTTGGGCTATTTTTTGCATTTAATCTCTTGTTATGACAAAGGGCTTTAATTCTTATAGTTATTTATTAGCTACATTGTTTTTAATGGTGACTTTTTTTGTTTCATGTCAACAAAGTGAACAAAAAAAGAATTCAGGTTCTTCCTTTTTTACGCAAGGGACTTCGGATCCTGGAGGTGGAAATGGAGTTGAAAATGCCATTTATGAACAGTATATTTTTGATCCTCTTAAAGATCCGATCTTTATAAAATATTTAAAGCCCTTATTTGATCACATTGATCAAATGATTTCAGAACACAATACACATGTAGCAGCTTTTATTGAAAATGAGGAAGAAGTGAGCCTGTCTGAAAGGCAAGATATTCCGGCTAAAATGATCTTTCCAACCTATTGGTTAATTTCACAAAAAAAATGGTATAAAATTCCACAGCACTTTAAAAAAATTTCAGCTCAATCTATTGGAATTTTCGTTGATGAAACAACAAATCAACAATTAGGTCTTCAAACAAAACATGAAATATTTTTGAGTCAACCGGCAATAACGGAGGCTTATCAAAATGGAGACCGGGAATATGCAAATGAAGCTTTTGCAAAACTGATGCTTCATGAAATAGTGATGCAGTTTTATATGTATAATTTTTTTGATCGTAAGGAATTGGTCAATTTACTTCAAACAATTGTTTTTAGTGAGTTTAATCAAGAAAAATCGAAGGCTTTAAAAGAAACGCCAAGTAACGATGATAAACAAATGCTGGTTAAACTATGGAATCGATACAGCCCACAAATCACTGATCGACAGACATTCAATGAGAGCGATTATTCAATTATAAGAAAGATGACAGATGATCTTTGGAAAAAGGGAAAGACTTGGTCTTTGATTGAATACAGCAAAAAATTGAGATCTCAACAATTTGATTGGATGTTTTTTAGTGTGTTTTATGAGCAGTTGGATTTTTTAGAACGATTTAATGTAAAAATAGGCGATGTTGAAGTTCATGACCCAATGAACATGAAAGAGGTATCAGATTCTATTTTTTCTTCATCGAAAAATAAAAATTGGAATCAATCAAGTTCTAAGTGTCTTATGAGAGATAAAGACCAAGCACAAGAAAAGCAAGAACGTGCGTTTGGGGAGTTTGAGCCAGACCCTGTTATATATAAAAATTGTTCTTTAATTGCTAATGAGGAGTTGGGTTCTCAAGGCGGTGTTAAATTCAATTTATCGATTTTTGATGGAGATCAGGAACGTCAATTCTTTCATGATAAAGAATTTTTTGGAATGCTTTGTAGTGCAGGAAATTTTGAATCTTGTTTACAAAACGCAAGAGTAGAAAGTTTTTCTCTTAATGGAGGGAAGATTGTTTACTCGATAACATTAACAACCCTTAATGTGAATAAAACGAATGAAAGAACCCTTGGCTATTCTGGTTATGCCGCATCATTGAGATATACAAAAAATAACAGCGGAAATTTAGTTGTTAGTACCATGTTGTTTTATCCTATTTCTGTTGTTAGTTCCAAAATTGATGAAATTTGTTTTGCTCAAAAAGAAGATAATAATCCTAATGAGCCAGTTATTTTATTTGGAGATTTAAATGTTAAAAATTTAGATACGTTGGGTTTTCCATTTCCAGACTCTGATCGCCATAGAGAACAATGCTTAAATCCTTATTAAGTAGTGCCTGTTGCGAAATAAGAACAGTTGTTACTATACTATAAGACTCCCAGATCTCGTTTTTTTAAGCAAATTTATCATTACGCAAT
>CAYMLA010000016.1:0-11223 GCA_964390785.1 uncultured Bdellovibrionales bacterium
ATAAGTTAGATTTTTTTTATTTGCATCTAAAAGAAGCTGTATTTCTTTTTCATCTTGTTTTTCAATAATAACTTTATAATCTCCATGCCATCGAGTTCGTGCAATATCGCCATTGGCAACCTGACCAGACATCTTTTGTGCCAAAGACAATCGCATGGAACGCTTTAAGTTGGGAACATAGGCATAAAAATCACGATCAAGCATGAGCATGTTTCGACCACGATCACGAACCGGTTCTTTTGTAACAATCAACGTTCGTTCTTTGTCTTTAATATGCACATCAAAAAGAGTTGAATTGGAGTCAGTGACGACTTCAACTTTCATTTGAAAACTCTCTGAAGGATTTCTGATATCATCAGCTTGTTTTAATAAATTATCGGCTTTACCAGCCTGTTTTGGCAAATCATTGACCTCATCAGCAAAAACAAAGATTTGCATAAAAAAGAAAAGAAAAACTAATATTGTTTTCATAACCTATCCTTATAGAGTGGCGAGCGCTAACCACATTTAATGGTTTTTTCTAGCCAGTGGCTGCTGAAAAACAGCCACTAGCCACTTTCTTTATTGTCAAAAACCAACGACAATTTAAATTTAAATGGCAGCATTACTAAAGTCAATTAAACCACAATTCATAACGCAAACTCCACTACTTTTAGTTTACTAATAAGAGTGGCTTGAAATTTGATTCAATAATTTCGATAGTAATAACTAGTGGCTACTTGCGAATAACCACAGTAACAAAAATGCTGTTATTGACAAAAATCTCATGACCAATTCTTTTTATCGATCAATTCTAGCAGAATTGATGTGGATAGATTTCGCTGAAGAGCCTTAAATTTTACAAACACCTTCTAAAACTACTATTACCAACTACTTTTCTCCAAGTATTCAGTAATTCTTCAAAGTCTTGCGGATAAATACAATCTACTTTAAACTTTGGTAAATGGGTGGTTACACCGTCTGAATGGATTTGCTCATCTGGAATTGCCTCTACTCGAATCATCGCATTATAACCATTAGTTTTTTCTTCAGTGCAATCTAACATTGTTTGCCGTTGATCTTCAGACAACCACATTCTAGGATGTGGCCCACTGTACTGCAAAGTATATCCATTTATATCTTGATTTAAAAAGCCGTAGGTAAAACTCGCAAAACTACTACTTCCAACAAATAGAACAAACAAAAGCGAAAAAAACGATAAATTTTTCATAAAATCCTCCATTTAAAAATTAAAAATTTAAAAAAACAAATGAAAAGTAATCGCTTTTCCAAATTTAAACAAAATATTTAATTATGCATATACTATTTGTAAACAATACAGATGCAAAAACTGCAAATAGTGAACGTATTATATAAATAGGTGAGCAGGTTAACGACACAATCTCGTTTAACGATTTGAATTCTGATAAAACAGCTTCCAACAAGGAGTTCCTCTGATACAATGGAGTTGAATTTATTAAGGGATGAATAATTTTAGGACAGTGTTCTTAATCCATTGTGGATAATCAATAAAATATTAAAAATGTTAAAATTGGAGCAACTTGCCAAGAAAATAAATTGCTTACCGAAGACGCAAGAAAACATTTTAGGCCGTTAAAACCAAAAACCCATTTGTGCAAAAAAGCTTCAGCGGTGATTGCAAAAATTTCAGCAATAAGAATGTTTGCGATATATGAAAAAGGCAAGGACATAATTACAAAAAAAACAATAGGATGAGTCATTAAATTGCTGAGACTAATAATTGCTGAGACGTTAAAGAGGCCACCGCCTTTTCTTAGGATTAATGAGTGATAGAAAAGGCAAAAAATAGGAATTTCTAATAGATTTGATTGAAAAAATATGTATGCATAAGAAAATGAGGTCATTTGTTTTTAAACTTAATTAGTAGTAGAAAAGTTGATATCTCAAGTAAGCACAGAATTATTATTGCAATTAAGTTGCTTAATACTCCTTTGCTTTCTGGTACTTGGTGATAAAAAGATGTCAAATATGTTTCTGATAACAAAAAGTTTTTTAATATTCCAATTGGAGTTAGCATTGTTGCGATATCAAAATTAACTTTAAATGGACTGATTAGATCGTAATTAGATATGCATGAGAGAGCAAAAAAGAGGCTAACAACAAAAATTGCTAGCCTCTTTTGAAGTAAAAAGTTTACAAGATCACTTGCACATATTTTCATAGTTCCTTGGCTCCATTGACCATGAATCGCCTAACATCTCCATAGCAGTTTGTTTTCCACCCGTCGAATTTTTGTAAAGAGAAATGGTGCATTTTGGTTCTTTGCTAAAAAATTGACTTAACTTTGGATTTTCAGAATTGTAATTAATTTTTCCAGCATTACATTGAAAACTCAATGTCCAACCATTGCTGACCATTGCTACTCCTCTTTCATTATTTTTCATCTGTTGAGCTACATTATCGGATACGAGGTAATATAAAATATCGCTGTATCCAGGAAGTAAGCGCATAAAATTTGCAGCGTCATTCCCATAAAATGAAATTTGAGTTCCATCTTGTGCTTGATTTGTAGGTTCAATCCCTTTTACATCGATATAGGCCATTCCACCATCGTTTGCAAAAGACAAACCTGAATTTAAAACAAAAAGACATAAAACAATCAACTTCTTCATGATTCCTCCTTTATTGGAATAAAATAGTTTTCCAAGTACTTGAACTAAATTTGCTGGTCAAAGCATTTATTGCGATTGTAAAATTTCTATTTTAAACTGCGCCATGAATTTTTTGTGTAAGACCAGTATTACGTTGTCTGAATGACTATTGTATTGTTTACCATAAATGAGTCTGTGATTGACTCATGAAATGAGACTAAATAATATTTCAGTTTTAAAATTTAATTTTAAGCGGAGTTCGTTGATGTTATGGTATATTTCAAATTGAAGCTTGAAAATTCAAATGGTCATATGGAGGGATTTTGGCAACACTTTATTCTGTAAATCAAATTCAATATGGTTACACTTGGGGTAAACAAAGTGTTGAGGTTTTACGAGGAGTCAGCTTTGATATTCCAAATAATGCATTTGCCTGCATTGTTGGCCCAAGTGGGTCTGGGAAAACAACAATGCTCAATCTCATGGGTTTTTTAGATCGCCCTCAGGCGGGACAACTTACTTTTTCGGGTGTAGAGACTCAAACTTTTTCAGAATCAAAATACGAAAAAATTCGATTGACTGATTTAGGTTTTATATTTCAATCTTTTCATTTAATTCCAACTCTTACTGTAAGCGAAAATACAGGACATTTTTTACCTTTATTGGGGGTTAAAGGAAAACAAGCCCAACAAAGAGTAGAAGAAATTTTAACAATCGTTGGTTTAATTGATCATCGTGATAAAATGCCCGATCAATTATCCGGTGGGCAACGACAGCGAGTTGCCATTGCTAGAGCGTTAGCTAAAAAACCAAAAGTCATTTTAGCCGATGAACCTACTGCCAATTTAGATCGGGAAACAGCTGAATCAATTATTCAAGCATTTAAAAGCTTGCACGAGTCAAAAAAAGCAAGTTTTATTTTTTCAACTCATGATCCTCATTTGGTTTCATATGCTCATCAAATTTATCAACTTGAAGATGGTGTAATCAAAAATATTAAAGGTGTATAATTATGAATTTTAAAATAGCATGGCGTAATTTATTTAGAAACTCTCGAAGAACATGTGCCAGTCTTATAACGGTCGCCATTGGTGCTGGAGGCTTATTAATTTATCAAGGTTTTAACGTTGGTATAATGAATCAATATCGAGAAAACACTATTCGAGTTCGGTATGGTAATGGTCAGGTATTTCCTCAATCTTATTATGATCGAGTTTTAGAAGAGCCGTGGTCTGTTTGGATTGATAATCGTGAAGAAATAGAAAAAAAACTATTAAAAATTCCTGAAATTGTTCAAGTGTTTCCTCGGGTTTCATTTTATGGCTTTTTAAACAAGGGTGGGATTAATTTAGCCGGTCGAGGAGAAGGAATTTTACCTGAAAGAGAATCAAAATTTTTTACCGCAATGAATTTTGAAATTGGTAAAGATATTTCAAATGAAAATGAAATTATTTTAGGAAAAGGCTTGGCAAAGAGTTTAGATGCTCAAGTAGGTGATATCATCACCATTCTTGCTCAAACGATTCATGGGCAGTTAAATGGTTTAGATGTTTCTGTTGCTGGAGTATTTCATACTGGATCAAAGGAGTTTGATGATACTTTTTTTCGCATTCATTTGAATGCCGCACAGATGCTTCTAGACACTCAAAAAGTCGAACACTTTGCACTACAAACAACAGGAGTTGAAGCTTGGTCGTCCGTTAAAAATCAACTTAAAAATATTGTGCCTCATTTGGATTCCCTACCCTTTGATGATTTAGATGCCGTTTATTATAAAAACGCAGTTGCTTTTTTGGACTCTCAATTTCAATTCATTAGAACAATTATGTTGCTTATTGTTGCGCTCGGTATTTTTAACACAATCACTGTAGGGCTATTTGAACGATCGGGTGAGGTTGGAGCCTTAAAAGCAAATGGTGAACCACGAAAACGTTTGTTTACAACTTTAGCACTTGAAAGTTTTTTGCTTGGTGTTTTGGGCGGACTATTAGGTATTGTTTTAGCTTTAATTATTAATCATACATTATTAGTTAACGGCATTCCAATGCCTCCTGGACCTGGAATCACTCGTCAGTTTCATATCTTTTTAGAAATTCAACCCAGTCATTTTGTACAAGCATTAATACTGCCAGCACTAGCAACAATTCTTTCAAGCTTGTGGCCAATTTATAAATTGATAAAAAGACCTATACCAGAATTGCTTCGCTAAAGAAAAGTGGCCAGCCTACTTTTTCTTTTTTAACAAATCCTGTAATCCCTCGAAGGCCTTATAAGTCGATGTGGTTTTATTCTCTATTTCTTTAGCTGCGGGCAATTCCTCACAAGGCCCATGCACATCCTTCGAATGTTCATTGTCGTGACAATATATGCACAACAATTCCCAATTGCTACCGTCAGCAGGATTGTTGTTGTGATTGTGATCCTTATGATGCACAGTAAGTTCTCTTAAGTTTTTGCCGTCAAACTCACGGGAGCAAACACCGCACACCCATGGAAACAATTTAAGCGCCTGCTCTCTATACTCATCCTTATAATTTTTCAAATGGCTCTCTCCTTATTTCTAAATTAAACCAAGCAAAACAGTCATCATACAAATAGAATTGAAAAGGTAATTTCGATGACTAGTCAAAAGTCTAGTTCCGTTGTTTCTTTATCTAGCATGTGCTTTGATCGCTTTGATTTTATGTTATCACATAAGACCCTTGATAGGAAGGGCTTCTGTGGTTTTTGTATTTACTTTTTTTGGAATGAATTGATTTTATTCAAAGTTAAGGCATTTAATTTTTTATGTTTTTGCCATTTTTTGATTGAATCCTAAAATAAATTACGCTTCAATTTTGTAAAGGTTTATGTTTTGAATTCTATTTTTTATTAACCATTCACTTTCACAAAGGGGAGAAAGAATGAACAAAGCTCAATTAATTGAAAGAATTGCTCATCAAACAAATTCAACAAAAGCAAACGCTGAAAGATTATTGGATGCCACTATCGATATCATTCGTAAAAGCGTAAAAAAAGGTGACGACGTTAAATTGGTTGGATTTGGTACTTTTACTAAATCAAAAAGAAAAGCCAGAAAAGGTCGCAATCCTCAAACTGGTGAATCAATTAAGATTCCTGCTGCTTGGTATCCAAAATTTCGTCCAGGTTCTGAGTTTAAAGATCTTCTTCGTTAATTTTTGTTTGAGTCGATCAAACATGATTTAGTTATCATTAAGAAGATCAACTTTTCGGAGTTGATCTTTTTTTTTAGAGGAATAAATGTCTTGTAATCATTCCACTTCGTTAAAAAAAATTGGAGTTTATACAAGTGGTGGTGATAGTCCCGGCATGAATGCTGCTATTCGCTCTGTGGTTCGGTCGGCCTTGCATTTTGGAATTGAAGTTATTGGGATTAAAAATGGCTACAATGGAATGATTTCAAACGATTTTATTTCTCTTGGTCTGAATGATGTATCAAATATTATTCAAAGAGCAGGGACAATCCTGCGAACCGGACGATCAAAATCCTTTTTACAATTTGATGTAAGAGCTAATGCGGCTTCCTGTATCGCAAAACAAGGCATTGATTCTTTAGTTTGTATTGGTGGTGATGGATCATTTACAGGGGCATATCAATTATCTAAAGAACATAATATTCCCATTGTAGGAATTCCTGGAACAATTGATAACGATTTGTACGGTACAGATGAAACAATTGGTTTTGATACGGCGGTTAATACCGCACTAGAAGCCATTGATCGTATTCGCGATACAGCAGCATCATTGGATCGCCTTTTTATTATTGAAGTGATGGGACATAACTCAGGACATATTGCTTTAGCTGTTGCTTTATCCGGTGGTGCAGAAGAAGTTTTTATTCCTGAAACGAACATAGGGATCAATGAAACAATTTTGAAAATTAAAAAAAGCACAAATCGAGGAAAGAAATCGAGCATTTTAGTGACAGCAGAAGGAAAAAAGCCAGGAAGAGCTTATGATTTAGCTGATATTTTAAAAAGAAAAGAAGGCTGGGAATCTCGAGTTTGTGTTCTTGGTCATATCCAACGTGGAGGAGCCCCAACAGCCAACGATCGTATCTTAGCTTCAAAACTTGGCTCTTATGCGATTGACTGTCTCCGTTCAGGACAAACAAATGCAATGGTTGGTGTTCAAAATGGTCAACTCGTTTGTCATCCTCTTTCTGAAGTTTTATCAAAAACAAAACAAATAGATAAATCGGTTTTAGATCTTATTCATCGTCTTTCTAATTAGAATTACACCAATAGAACAAGAAATTATCGCAAAACAGTGAGTCTTCTTCCTTGAAGACCATCACTATTGATTCATCCTTGAGTCAATAGTGAACCATTACAGTAAGTTACATCCTTGTAACTGAATTCCTGCATGAAACGCTAGAGAACTTTTTGCCCCCCCAAAGGGTTTTTAGTGATGTCAGTTTGTTGAACTGACTGAATTTATCTTTCTGCAAAGTGTCAGCCAACAACGTGGGGACAAGTTGACACAACGCGATATCGTTGATTTGTCTAGAATTCTTATGAATATTTGATTTTATTAGAATGATGTCTATTTTTAATTCGTAAGGTTTTTATGGAACTGGTGTCATTTTGGAATTTAAATACAATAATATCAAATCACGAACAAAATAGAGTGGAGTGCGCTTTATGAAATTTTTTATAATTTTTATTATGTTTTTTCAATTTGCCTGTTCCGGACAAACAGAATCAAGCAAAAAAATAATTCAATCCGATCGAGAGACTAAAATCCTTATTCTAGGGGATTCACTAACAGAAGGATACGGAATATCTAAGCAAAAAGCCTATCCCCATTTATTACAAGAAAAATTTAATAAAAAAGGTCATAAAGTTGAAATTGTAAATGCTGGGAGCAGTGGTTCGACATCGGCTAGCGCTCTGGGTCGTTTAAAGTGGCATCTTCAATCAAAACCAAATGTATTAGTCTTAGCATTAGGTGCAAATGATGGTTTGAGAGGCGTTCGTGTTTTGAGCATGAAAAAAAATTTAGAACAAACAATTGAATTGGCTAAAAAAAATGAAATGACCGTTTATCTTGCTGGCATGAAGCTTCCTTTAAATTATGGTAAATCCTATCGTGAAGCATTTGAGCGTGTTTTTTCTGATCTTGCAAAAGAAAAAAATGTCAAGCTTATTCCCTTCTTACTTGAAAACGTCGCTGGTATAAAAAAATATAACCTACCGGATGGACTTCATCCCAATGAAAAAGGTCATGAATTGATTGCTGATACGGTTTTTAAAATTTTGGAAAAGGGCTTATAATGTTAAAAGTTGAAGGGCTATCAATGCATTATCAACAAGGAGATTCAATAATTAAGGCCCTTTCTAATGTTTCTTTTTGTATTGAACGTGGTGAATCCGTGGCCGTCATTGGCCCTTCGGGAAGCGGAAAAACAACTTTATTAACTCTTCTTGCTGGACTTGATCGTCCATTTTGTGGGCGTGTTTTATTTAATAAAACTGATCTCACTCAAATGACAGAAAAGCAAATGACGCAATTTCGATCCCAAAATATTGGAATCATTTTTCAGTATTTTCATTTGATGCCTTATTTAACTGCCATAGAAAATATTATGTTGCCATTAGAAATTAATGGTGACTTTGATTCTAAAGAAAAAGCTGAAAATATGATTAAAATGGTGGGACTAATTCATCGACGTAATCATTATCCACATCAATTAAGTGGTGGAGAATGTCAGCGAGTTGCAATTGCTCGAGCGGCAGTATTCAAACCACAATTGCTTTTAGCCGATGAACCAAGCGGAAACTTAGATAAGCAAACCGGAGATTATGTGATTGATTTATTGTTTGATTTAGTTCGAGAGACTCAGTTGACAATGGTATTAGTTACTCACAATGAGAGTCTCGCTCAACGCTGCACAAATAAGATTGAACTTGTTGGTGGCCAAATTAAATGAAAATTTTGTTTTATATTCTTCGAGAAATTTATCAAGACCGATTTTTTAGTTTTCTTTTTGTTTTAAATTTAGCGTTAGGTTTGACTGGATTTATAAGCTTAAATATCTTTAAAAATTCTCTTGAATCTTCCATTAACTCACAATCTAAAGAAATCCTAGGTGCTGATTTAGGCTTTTCTGCTCGACGCCCGATCACTGAATCTGAGCTTCAAATTGTTGAAGATCTCATTGAAGTAAATTTTAAAAAAACTCAGTTGATCGAATCTTATTCAATGGTTGCAAACACAAAAGGAAATTCTCGTTTAGTTGAAATACGAGCAATTGAAAAGGACTTTCCATTTTACGGTGAAATTAAATTAGAAACCAAAGGAATTGTCGATGAGAGAACCTTTAACAATTTAAATGAATCTCCAAAGGTTTGGATTTCACCAGAATTGCTTATTCAATTGAATCTTAGCCTTGGTGATCAATTGATCATTGGTGAATCGGTTTTTGAAGTTGACGATCTCGTCCTTAATGACATTGGCATTCAGTTGTCAACAGGGGTTGCTCCTCGCATTTATGTTTCCGTTAAACAGTTAAAAAAGACACAATTATTAAAACTCGGGAGTGTTGCTCGTTATTCTTATTTGTTTTATCTTCCGCAATTAAGTAATGACCAATTAAATGATTATAAAGATCAAATTTTTAAAAAAATGGATCAATCCGATATCCGAGTTTATTCGCATAAAGACTCAGGACAACAGATGTCGGTTTTAGTGAGACGATTAAATGATTTTTTGGGATTATCTTCATTAGTCGCTCTTTTTTTGGCAGGAATTGGAGCTGTTTTTCTATTTCAATCCCATTTTCGTCAAAAAATTGTCCAAGTTGGAATTTTGATTAGTTTAGGTCTAGCTCGTTGGAAAGCATTTTTATATCATTGGATTCAACTGTTGATTTTGGGCTTTCTTAGTTCAATCATTGCGACTCTATTTTCATTTTTCGGGCTTCCTCTTTTTCATGAGTTAACTCAAAATCTTCTTTCTTATTCTTTAAATATTAATTATGACTTATCAGTTTCTATAATTGCTTTAAATTTAGTCATTGGAACAATAGCAAGCTCTTTGATTTGTTTGCCCGTGTTAGTGGATATTTTTCAATTTAAGCCAGCGCTACTTTTTATAAATTCTTTTCATCGAAATAAAAGAACCCATTTGTTAAAATTTATTTCTTGGATTCCTCTTTTTGTTTTATTTTGGATTTTATCTATTTTTTTATCTTATTCTTTTTGGATTGGTTCATTTTTTACTCTATTGTTTTTTTCTTCTATTTTACTTTTGGGACTTTTCTCACTGTTTGTTTTTCGCATTTTAAATTTGATTTTAAATAAATGGACAAAATTTTTAAGTTTTCGTTGGGGATTGAGAAATCTTGTTAGAAAAAATGTTCCTTCGATGGCTTGTTTTTTGTCTATTGGAATGGGAATGGCTTTATTGAATCTTGTTCCACAATTGCAATATTCATTTGAGCAAGAATTTGTTTCATCTGAGAATTCTGTGCGCCCTGATTTATTTTTGTTTGATCTTCAAGAAGATCAAGTTTCTGATTTTAAACAAATTATTTCTGAAAAGAAAGGGGTCACAATAAATCAAATGAGTCCCTTAATTCGAGCTCGTTTGATAAAAGTAAATGATGAACTTTTTGATAAGGGCATTGGGGCTTCTGGGGAAACTTTATCCCGTGAAGAAGAAGCTGAAATGAGGTTTCGAAATAGAGGATTCAATCTAACCTATCGAAATGATTTGACACCGCATGAAAGCCTTACTAAAGGAGTTGGTTTTTCTTTTCCTTCAAATGAAGATTTTTTTGAAATTTCTTTAGAAAAAAGATTTGCAGATCGTCTTCATCTTAAAATAGGGGATCGTCTTTCATTTGATATTGAAGGGGTTGTCGTTGAAGGGAAAGTCGTGAATTTTCGTCATGTTCAATGGTCTTCTTTTCAACCTAACTTTTTTGTTCTTTTTCAATCCGGAGCGTTAGAAGACGCACCAAAAACTTATTTGGTTACTTTTTCGACACAAAATAAAGAGGTAAAAGAAGAAATCCAAAGTGCCATTGTCCGTCAAATTCCCAATGTGTCAATCATTGATGTTTCTCGTTTAATCAATACGTTAAGTTACTTTGTTAATCAGATGAGTTTTGCTTTGCAGGTCATGTCTCTATTGTGTGTTATTATTGGTTTTATGGTTGTTTTTTCAATTGCAAATGATCAGGCTAATCGAAATCGTTGGGAAGTTGGGCTCTTAAAATCTTTGGGGGCTTCTTATCAAACCATTCGGCTTCAATTTTTAATTCAATATGGAATCATTTCTCTTTTATCTTCTGTTGTTGGAGTATTGATTGGTTTTGGAATGAGTTATTTTATTTCATGGAAAATTTTTGAATCTCTTTGGAAGATTAATTTGGTTTATCCAATTTTAAGTGTTGTTTTTGTGATAATAATGACTGTTTTTATTGTGGATCAAGCGATTAAATCGGCTTTAAAAACAAAAGTGACTGAATTATTTTCTCGATCATAACGCAAATTTCAGAACTAAATTAAAAAATAATTCTTTGCGCCATAAAAAAATGAGTAAAAAAATTGCTCCTTTGAATATCTAGCACTAAAATCTATTT
>CAYMLA010000016.1:11233-14950 GCA_964390785.1 uncultured Bdellovibrionales bacterium
GCTGCTGCAAAATAGCCAAATTTGAGGCGCACGAACTCAACTCGAAGCGGCTAACATTAACATAACGAAATGGAGTCTACTTTATGATTACGGATTCTAAACATTTATCCTTTTTAACGGTTTCAAATTTATTTATGAATTTCTTATTTCTTTGTCTATTTTCTATTTCAAACTTTGCTTTTGCAATACAACCTGATTTAAAAAATCTCCCTCGTGGTCTGGCTCCCTTTGAATCAAAAGTCACACTAGATAGACACAGACCTCTTACTGCTCACCCTACTGGCCCTATTTATTCCCTTGGAGAGTGGGAAGATTCAGACGCGGTAATGACTCTTTGGACAAATTCGTCACTTGTAAACGCTCTTTCTGAGCATGGTTTTGTTAAATTGCTTGCTGATTCTGCCTCCTCTCAAAATTGGTGGGAAAATTTTGTTCAAAAAAATGATATAAACGCAGATAAGGTCTCTTATTTTGTTGTTCCAACCAATAGCATTTGGATTCGTGATTATGGCCCGTGGTTTATCGTTGATGGTTCTGGCAAAATGGGAATTGTGGATACCAAGTATAATCGTCCACGCCCTAAAGATGATGTCGTTCCTAAATATATTGCTCAAAAACAAAATTTGCCCATTTATCAACCGAGTCTTGTTCATACGGGAGGTAATTTTTATTCCGACAGCATAAGTAAAGCTTTCTCATCAACGCTTGTGTTTAGAGAAAACCGTCATTTAACAAAAGATGAAATTTTTCAACGCATGTTTGATTTTCTTGGAATTGAAGCTTATACAACTTCCGATTTGGGTGTACAGATTACAATCGAACACTTAGACACCTTTGGTAAACTTGTTGCTCCTGACACTTGGGTATTTAGTGATTTCCCCGAAGGTTCTGTTTTTAAAAAAGATTCTGAACGTATGGTTGATCTTTTAAAAAGCCAAGTTAGTCCCTATGGGACACCTTATCGTATTCATCGCATGAAAATGATCCCAACTGGATCTTCAACGCGACAATTTAGGGCTTATATTAATTCGTTCATCAGCAATAGAACACTTTATTTTCCGACCTATGGGAATGATAACTATGATGAAGATGCAAAGCGCATCTATCAAGAAGCTTTACCTGGATACAAAATTGTGGGGGTTCAATCATTAGGGACACTCTGGGGAGATTCCGTTCACTGTAGAACGCGTAACTTAATGAAACCCACATTGTTTCTTTTTCCAAAAGTTCATGAGTTATCTTCATCTCAAAAAGTAGGATCAATGAATGCACGAATTTTTCCAACTCCTGGGCACCAGTTAATTGATCGACCAGAGGTTTTGCTCTCTGTAAATCAAGGAGATTGGGAAAGCTTTTATATGCATGCTCTTTCTGAAACAGAGTATGTTTTTGAGATTCCAATTTTCTCTAAAGGCTCTCAGGTTTCAATGATTTTAAAAGCACAAGATTCCTCTGGTGCCATTAAAACCGCTCCTCTTCAAGCCCCCATTCGAACCATTGATTGGGTGAGCGAATAAATAGTGGCTGTTTTGCAACTCGCCTTAATGTCTTTTGCAAAATAGTCAAAATTGATTGATAATTTCTGCGAATTACTAAAAAAGAATTGAATTGGCCAACTCTATTGAGCCGATCTCCATCAAAAAGGCTCACGTACGGCAGACCGGAGTCCATCAACAAGAACTAATTTCAAACCATTTCAACTCTTTAAATTTTTACATTGTAAAAATTAAATTTATTTAAGATATTGAATTTTTTGCAAAAATAGACGAGATTTAATTTATATTAATGAAAAGCTCAAAAGCAAGCGCAAAAGTAAGGAGGAAAAGCTGGACGAGCTAACAATAGGCAGGCCTAATATTACTGAGTATGCTGAAGCTGAAGTTTTTTTGGCTGATATGATTGCTTATAAAAAGAAGACCGAAAAATCTTTTTCTGTATTAAAGAACACTAAAAAACTAAGAAAAGTTTCACCTGCTTTAATTTCATTAATTAGCAAGGGAAAACGACGAATTAATTTTGATCGAGTTGATGAAATAGCAAAATTATTGAATCTAAAAATGAGCGAAAAAAGACATTTGAAAGATTTAGTTTTTAAAAAAGAACTCATTCATAATGCACCTGAAGAAAATCCCAACACTCAAAGTTGTCGCAGAAAAGAAGTCACTCATCATCTTTATAATGATTGGTTAAACGTGTATGTGCAAGACTGTTTTAGCGTACCTGCGGTACAAAAAAATCCTAAAAAAATTTATCAAATGCTTGGATCAGTGGCCATGCAAAAACGCATTCAGCGAAGCTATGAATTTTTAATTAAACATGGTTATTTACGACATACTATTGATGGTAAAGTCGTGCCCTCCTCGAATCTAAGCCTCTATAATCAGGACGTACCAAAAGTAAAAATTAGACAGTTTCACAAAGCCGCTCTGAATCTTTCCAAAATAGCGATTAATGAATTTTCGATTGAAGAACGATTGGCAAACACACTGACCATTGCTCTTGATGAAAAGGGTTATGGTGAAGTCTTAGAAATTATTGCAGATTTTTCTACTGAGCTTCAAAAGTATACGGAACGATATGATCGATCTGGTGAAAGACTCTATCAATTAGTTATTAATTTTTGTCCAATTGGAGGAAAAGCAATTGAAGGCTAATTTTACAATCACAATATTGAATTTATTTTTGAGTGTTACGGTTTGTGCTGGCACTTTCACCGGTAATGGTGGAAACTCCTTAGATGTGCAATTGGGAGTAACGTTAAAAAGAATTCATGATACGTTCTCTGAATATCAAGCAAAAGAGGTTAACAATCTTTGTCAGTGTTACGACAAGCCAAATCAGATGAATATTTGTTCTTTTTTAAACAAACTCAGTGCAAAACAAGTCATCTATTGTGGACAGTATTTACTAGAAAAAAAACAATCTCTTATTGAGCTAACCAAATCTTCATCAGATGTTGTTTTTAACTGGTCAGAGCGATCATTAAACGTCATTGAAGATGGCAAAAAAAGATATGTCGAAAGCGTTACTCATCCAGAAGAAAAGACCATCACTATAAATCACAATCACTTTCGTCAATTGGATTCCTATCAACAAATTATACTTGTGACTCACGAATTGCTTCATTTAGTTCCCCATCAAGGGGCGCATTTGATGGATCAAAATACGATAGGACCTTTTGATAAAGAAAATGGAGTTCGCCATCTGTTTAATGCTTTAGGTACAGCAACGGCAGTAAATGCAAGTTATTTTGGTTATATTGATAAATATAATTCTATTTTGACTCGTTCAAATAATGAAATGAAGCACTGGTTAAGTTTTAGTTTGTTAAACACAAAGGCAAATGAAGAGGATGCTAATCATCTTTTAAAGTCAGAACGCTCACAGGGTTATCGATTTAGTTATCGTTATCAACCTGGAGCGTTTGGAGCTTATTGGGAATATGATATTTTGTCTTTTAGTGGCGGGGACGTTGTTGATGTTGAGGCCAATGAAGGCTATAGCTCGATTGGAATAGGGGGAACGTTTAAACAAAAGTTTTTTAAAGATTCTTTTACATATTGGGGACAATCTTATTTACTTTTGAAGCTTGGTGTTTTTAGTACTGCTTATAAATATTGGGTAAAGGACAAGGCGATAAAATTAGAAGACAGTGACCAAAGTATTTCATAGAGCGGACTTCGTCCGCAGCCTACAGATTTCAGTCTTCAGTTCTCA
>CAYMLA010000017.1:0-3709 GCA_964390785.1 uncultured Bdellovibrionales bacterium
AAGGGAGCTTAATTCTTTTTTTATATCTAAAGAAGCACTTAAACTCTTTCTATTAGAAACAAAATCAATTGAATCTTTGTCCTGAGGGTTACATGCTCTAAGTGCTTGTTTGTATGGTTTAGGTCTAAATTCAAGTGGAAAGGGATCATCTGGACTGAATTTGTTTTTTTCTCGCAAATAAATTTGCCAGAGCTGGTGATCACTTGATTGTAAGTACTGAGTCTCATCTTTTGTGTAAGAAATTCCGGTTATAAGAGAAGCTATGTCAGACGTTACTGTTTGAGAAGGTGAAGAAACTTTAATAAAAATAAAAAACAAACTGATAACATTAAAAAGAATTAAAAGAGAAATCCAAATTCGCTTTTTCATAAATCAGTCCATATTATCAACTTTGATTTGAATTTACACATTTTTATCCTCAACAGAAGGCAGAAATAACCATCTGCGTCATTAAAATTGCCTCTTATCTCAGATTCCATTTGCATTTAGGGCGTTAGAAATTTAAAAAGAGATTCAATATTAACTTTGAGTAAGGATTAAGAATGACAGGTACAATTAAGTTTTTTAATGCAAGTAAAGGTTTTGGATTTATCACACAAGATAATGGAAAAGATTTGTTTTTTCATGTTTCTGAAGTTCAAGGGCAAGAGCCTCAAGATGGTGATAAGGTTGAATTTGAAGTTGGTGACGGCAAAAAAGGGCCTTGTGCTGTTAATGTTCGAGTGACCAATTAAGTTTAATTTTTTATTCTTTCGTATGGCTGTTGAAAAACAGCCATTTTCTTTTTTGGTTTTGTTTTTGGTTTTAATTAAATTGATTTTGATTTATTTCTTCTTTTCTTTTTAAACCCACCCGATTTGATAAATGTTTTAGATTGAAATTTTTTCTTCTTAACGGGTTTTCGTGGAATTTCATTTTCTTGAAAAACAAACTCATTTGAAAAATTATCATTCATTTTAAATGGTTTTTTAGACTTAGATGTTATGACTTTTGATGAAGACTTGAGTCTAATGCCTTCAATTTTATATTTGCGTGCTAATGCATGCCAAGTTGAATGTTCATCTGGTGTAACAAAGCTCACCGCCTCACCAGAAGCTCCATTTCGAGCCGTTCGTCCAATGCGATGAACATAATCTTCTGTCATAACCGGCAAATCAAAATTAATCACATGCTCAACAAGGGGAATATCAATTCCACGAGCGGCAACATCGGTTGCACATAAAATTCGACAACGTCGATTTTTAAAGTTTTGAATGGCTAAATTTCTTTGTCCCTGTGTTCGTCCACCGTGGATAAGCCCAACAGAAAATCCAAAATCCAATAAATTTTTTGCTAAACGATCCGTTCTATGTCTTGTTTTAGCAAAAACAATCACTGAACCTTTGCGTTGATTTAGTTCATCTACAATTCGGTCATCCTTATCTTTTGTACTCACTTGAATCACCGACTGCTTAACTGTCGATACAGGCAATGAATCTCGACCGACACGAATGACCTTCGGTTGAAAAAGATACTTTTCTGCCAATTTTTGCACTTTTTCTGGAAGAGTTGCTGTAAAAAGTGAAGTTTGTCGTTTTGATGGAAGATGCTTTAGAATTTCATCCAGCTGAGGAGCAAAGCCCATATCAAGCATTCGATCTCCTTCATCCAAAACAAGAATTTCAGTTGTTTTTAGAGAGATTGTTTTTTGATTCAGATGATCAATCAATCGCCCTGGCGTAGCGACAACAATTCGAGGCTTTCTTTTTAAAGCTTTAAATTGTTTTCGGATATCTGCTCCTCCAACAAGAGGAGTCACTTGAAAACCATCACAATACTGAGCCAAATCACGAAAAACATCAGTGATTTGTTGTGCTAACTCCCGTGTCGGCACAAGAATAAGAGCTTTTTTGTGTGGATCAGCTAAAAGTTGAGAAACAATAGGAATCCCATAGGCGGCTGTTTTGCCTGAACCCGTTTCTGCACATGCCATGAGGTCAGTCATATTCATCGCTACAGGGATGACTGAACATTGAATTTCAGTGGCAATTTCGAAACTCAGTTGAGTCAAAGCTTTTTGAAGTTGTTGGGGAAGTGGTAATTCTTTAAATGAAAGCATAAAATCCTCTTTGGTAAGCGTGAATTGTTGAAAGAGGATTGAGTGTACCATTCAATTAACAGCCACTATGGTCATTTTGCAACAAGCACTCATTGTTATTTGGACTTAGATACTCGAAATTTTCCCAATTTGCAAATAAAGTTTGTGATTATTAATTTGTTACAACGACTTTGCTTGTTTCGCAACAGGCACTTGTTAACGTGTCTGTAAAATCCATCCAATCAATAAGAGCCTTATTATATTGAACTAAATCAGATTGAAACTTAAATTGATACTCAGAACTGGAGTTTTTAGTTTTAATGAGGTCTTCAATAGGCAGAGTGCCTCGTTGAAATCTCTTCACATCTTCTTTTAAAATTCTTTCACTTAAAATGACTTTTTTTTCACTTAAATCGAGGCGCTTTTTTAAAGATATGACTTTGTTTTTTAAGTCATTCAATTGGGAATTAATTTCGATTCCTTGTTTTTGTGTTTCAAGTTGTGCTTTATAAAAATTGAGTTTTGCACTTTCAGTATTTGCCTTTTTATTTGTTTCTCCAAAGGGAATTTGAATTTTAAGTCCAATAACCGTGTTATTGCGTTCAACACTTGAATTAAAGCGAGTCGAGTTATCAATATCTTGTCCAAGAATAAGATCCAGTTCCGGATTTTGATTGCGTTTTTCTAGGGTTAAATTTTTCTGTGCCAATTCTTCATTTAACTTTGAAATTTGATGTTTTCGGAGAGTGTTTTTATCCAATGAAAAAAAATTAACATTATTTATAGAGATATTGAACCGCTGATTAAAATTAATTTCAGTTTCAGGGATAAAATCGTTTGTGCTTTTTCCAGTTAAAGATTTAATTTTTTCTCTATGAGTTTCTATGGTCATTTGTTTTAAGATAAGATCTTCTTGATTGAGCAAGACATCAAGTGATATTCGATCAACATCCGTTCGATTGGCAATGTTTTTAGCTTTTCTTTTGATCATGTTTTCTTTTAGTTTGATGGATTCGTTTAACGTTTTTTGAGTCAGTTGAAGATTGATATAGGCTTGTGAAAAATCAAGGTAAGTCTTAGCTAATTCATTGATGTAATTTTCATGATTTTCAAGAATTTGAAGCTGTATAAGATCCTTTTTTTTCTGGAGAAGCTTTATTTTTAAACGCATATCCTGTCCAAAAGAATTATTCCAAAGGGATTGAGTCAATCGGAGTTCGGTGACTTCTTCTTTTCGATCAGGTCGCTGTGTTTGAGTTTGTCCTAAAGACAGTGATGTTCCGGTTTCAATAATATTTTTAAAAGCAGAAATCGAAAGTAAAGAGGTCTGATCTCCGTCTTTGTTTGGAAATCCAGATTCCATTTGAGCGCTTAAAAGAAGCTGTCTGTTAGGCAATTCTTGATCAAAAATAAAATCAAGTTGTTTTTTTTCGGCCATAATTTGACTGAAAGCGGGATCATTGTTCTGGGCTAAATTAAGAAATTCACTGATTGTTAGAGTCGTCGTATTGCTCATTAAAAGTGATGGAAATAAAACAAATAAATAAAAAAGAAGAAATTGTTTCATTTTGAGCCTCGTTGCCAAGTTTTAATTTGAAAGAAGATGCTATAAAGACAAGGGGTTAGAATCAA
>CAYMLA010000017.1:3724-14631 GCA_964390785.1 uncultured Bdellovibrionales bacterium
CCCAGCCCATGGACAACATCATTTCAGCCAACATTGAATCATATCCACTAAATCCATAAGCTGTTGGAAATAAGCCGGCAACGGTTGTCAGTGTTGTTACAACAACCGCACGCAATCGTGTTGCTGTTATTTCAGAAATGGAGTCAAAAATAGTTTTTCCGTTTTGAAGAAATAAGTGCATTTCATTTTCGAGCTTATTCGTTAATACAATAGAATCATTGATCACAACTCCAATCATTCCAAGGGTTCCAATAACGGCAAAAAATCCATATTGAAGAAGGCCATGAAACCAAAAAGCAAAAACGACTCCAACAATCCCAAAAGGAATAATTGCGCCGATAATAAGAGGAGTCCAAATTGAATTAAAAAGAAAAACCAAAAGAACAAAGATCATAAGTAAAATCATCCAAATTGAAAGTGCAAAATCGGATTGAGATTCGCGAGAATTTTTAACTTCACCTGTAAAAGTTAAATGAGTGGACGGATTTCCTTTTGTTATTTTGGGAAAGATCCTATTTTCCACAACTTGAGCTATTTCAAGAGGAGTTTTTTTGCTATTGGTTTTTAAATCGGCAAATACAGTAACGGCTCGACTATAATTAACGCGTTCAATGTTTGATGGTTTATTGCCCTCAATAACTTCAACTAATCCTCGAATGGGAACGAGATAATTTTCTTTATTGGCTACCGTTAAATCAAGAAGCTTATTTAAATCATCTTTGTTAAGATCAGTGCTTGAAAAGCGAATATCGACTTCTTCATCACCATGATTTAATGTGTAAAGAATGGTTCCTTCAAGGTACGATCGAAGTGATGAAGAAAGCTGACTATAATTTATTCCAAGTGAGCTTACCTCATCTTTTTTTATGTGAAGACGATATTCTTTTCTGGTGATGGGTTGTTCAATTTCAACTTGTTCAAGATCTTTCAATTTTTCAAGTTCACTTTTTAAGTTTTCGGCCACGATTTGTCTTAATTCATCATTGTTTTCACGAATTTCAATAGAAATCGGACTTCCACTGTCTGAACCAAATCGACTTCTAAGAAAACGAATCTCCTTAAATTCTTTCAACTCACTGGTTTGAGCGTTCCAATGTTTAAATAGCTTATTCAAAGAAACACTTCTTTCTGAACGGGGAGTGATTTCCACACGTAAAGTCGCTTCATTTTCTTTAACTTGGCCTCCCCGTCGACTTTGTCCAATTCTTGTCCTAACGGCGATGACAACATTATGTTTATCAAGAAGAAATAGATCTTCAACAGAGCGTACTTTTTTGGCCATTTCATAACGAGTTGTTCCTTCATCGGCGATGACTCTGACAGTAAATTGTTGTACTTCTTCTCTTGGAAAAAGAACAAATTTCATTTGATTTTTAAAAAGATAAAAAGACACTGAAACCAAAAGAAAAAAGATTGCCAAAACAATAAAGCGAAAAGGAAGGATTTTTTTTAATAGCCTTGAATAATGTAATTCAATCAAATGAATATGTTTTTCTCTTAATCTCCCAGCCGTTTGAAAAAATTTTATTCGACTGATTAAGTGCTCACCCGGTAATACTGTAGCCATATGAGAGGGGAGAAGAAAAAAAGATTCTATAAGGCTAGCAAAGAGCATAGCAAAAACAATCACGGGGATGTATTTAACAAACATACCAAAATGACCGGTGAAAAAATAAAGCGGGATAAACGCGACACAAGTCGTTAAAACACTGGCAATAACGGGACTCATCACTTCGAGAGTTCCATTTGTGGCAGGCATTTTAATTTTAAGAGATTTTTTTCTTGAAATATTTTCGGCCACAATAATGGCATCATCAACGACAATTCCAAGAACGATTATTATTGAGGCAAGAGTCATGTTATTAACAGTGTAACCAAGAATCAAAGCAACGATTAAAGTAAAGGCTAGGGAAAATGGAATCCCCATAGCAACCCAGATCCCCGCTTTAAAATCTAAAAATAAAAACAAAACAAGAATAATTAAAACAAATCCCAAAAGTCCATTTCGAGTGATTAAAGAAATTCGATTTCTAACGTCATAGGATTCATCGTCCATAAGCACAAATTGAACAGATGAATCTGCAGTATTATTTTTGAATGATTCCATAAAATGAATCACTGCTTTTTGAGCATTTAAAATGTCAATATTAGAGCTTTTTTTAATGTTAAAAATAAGACCCTCTCTGCCTTGAACTTTTGTTACTGAGTTAACACGTTCAAATCCAGGTTCTATTATAGCGAGATCTTTAAGTGGAATTTTTTGTCCCTGAAAACCGCTAACAACAATAACATTTTTTAGTGAGTCAATGTCACTCAGTTCAGAGAGGAGAGTAATTTCCGATTCTCCTTTATCTTTCATGCTTCCAATGGGCAAACGAACATTTTGCTGAATGATTTGATCCTTTACTTGGTTCATTGAAATTTCATATTTTTTTAATTTTTTAGGATCAACTTTAATTTGAATTTCTGGTTGGAGATAACCACTTGAGTCTATGCCACTGATTTCTTTTTCACCAAGAAGACGATTTTTAAAGGAAAGAGCAAATTTTTGCAATTTAATCCGATCTTCTACACTTAATATTTCTCCATTTTCAAGGTAAAGACCGACATCAATAATGGCTTTTTCTGAACTACGAAATTGCCTATAAACAGGGTCATCTGCTTCTTTTGGAAGCGGGGTTGAATTTACAGCATCTTTTACTTCTTGAATTTTTTCCTGAAGGTTTTGTGTTTTTGGCAAAAAAGTAATTCTAAATGAACTGCTTCCATAAGATGAAGTGCTTGCTACTTCATCAAGACCAGAAAGCCCCTTTAGCTTTTCTTCAATGGGCTTAGTTATGAATAATTCAACATCTTCTGCTGAAGCTCCTGGATAAGGAATATTGATGCGAATCCAATTTGAAGCAAATTCTGGCATTTCTTCTTTTCCAATTTGATTCCATGTGATTAAAGCAGAAAAGATAAAGCCAAACAAAACAACGTTCACTATTGATGGACGATTAACAAAATATTTTATTAGGTTAGCCACAGTTTAATTCCTTGTATTAAATCGAATAGCCAATTGAAACTTGGTAAAACTCTGTAGGATAAGTTAAAAATCGGATAGTGTAGTCAAAAATCGAGTATTGAAAAAGAAGATGAAAATTATCTGTTGTTGAAGGCCCTGTACTGATAAATTCAGGAATTGATTTAAACTCTTCTCCTATTCGTCTTTCAACTTCAATTTTTCCTTGATAATAATATTCTCTTTCATAAAGAAGTCCGAATGAAAAATTCTTACTCAATAGCTCAGGATATTTAAAATTTAAACCAACACTTGCGTTAATTGAATCATGAGTGAGAGACTGATTGTTTTTTTTAAGTTCATTGATTGCGACAATGGATTGGCTGGGGGGATTTTTTAATTCTGTATAGCTTAATGTATGACGAGCATAAGAAAGACCAAAAATTGTTCCCCAATAGGGAGAAAAATTAAAGTTAACTTCTCCTCCTATTGAATAAAATTGTTTATGATCAATTTGAGAAATAATAGGGTCAGGCAAATCAGAAACATCATTTGGATTTATTACATTTGTTATGATATTATCATAATGAGAATAATTTTGATTTGCTCCATAAGAAATTAAAACCAAATATTGACGACTTTTGAAATCGTACAAATTTTTTTGAATTACTGGGGGAATAGTGGCACCGTCTTTGAGTATAGAGCTCTCTGAAATCCAAATTTTTTCTTCATTTAATTCAACAATATAATATCCATTATAATAAGCCAGACTTAGAAATTGAGTCGATATAGGAAGAATGCTGTCTCCCGTTTTAAATTGGCCTTCAATTAAATAATTTTCTTTTGAATTGTCTTCTATATAAAAAGGAACATTTAGCTTTTGACAAATTATATTTTCAGTCAACTGTGCTTTTGATTGATGTAAATAGTAAAATTTATTTTTAAATTTTAAAATATAAAAATTTTTGTGAGTTGTTATAAAAGAAACAATTGACCCTTGAGGAAGATTAAAAATTGTTTGTTTTGTCTTAGTGTTCTTTATTTCAGAATCAGATATTAATTCAAGACATTTTTCAGATGAATGAACGTTTGTTAAAAACAAAAAAAAGACAAACCAAAACACGACCAAAGAAATAAAATAGATCCATTGAGTTTGACTAAAGTTTTTATTTTTTAAAAAAAAAGTGTTTTGAAATGAGATCATTCTGACATGAGTGTATCAAGTTGATTCGTAAATTGTATAGTTTTGATTAATAATTAAAAAAAATAGACATCTGACCAAGGTCTAGTTACCATTAAAAGTGAAGTGCATGTAAATTAAATCTGTATGTAACGGGGGTAATGAATATGAAAAGAAAATCACTTATTTTAACAATCGCTTTTTTATCTCTCTTTTTTATTACAACATCATTTTTTAATAATTGTGGAAAGGTCGACTTTAAGAAAGAGTCATCATCATTGTCGAAATCAAGCGTTATTTCTACTGAAACAGATTTGCTTGATTTGTTAACTGATGCAGAAAATTTAATTGAACAACTGAGAAGTACAAACGATCAAACGTCTATTGATCAAGCCGATGTTTTAGAAAACAAAAAAAATAACATTTTAAATTTTTTGTATACAGAACGTTTGGCAATGACCGATCCAGCCGTTCTAGGTCATGTTGATTATCTTGTTTATCTAATGGCTGAAGGACATAGTTTCTTGCTCAACTTAGACATTGCTCGAGTCGAAAGAGAAAGCATTGATCGTGATAACAAGCTACAAAGTCAAATCAACGACTTGTCTGATAAGATTGAGAATCTAAAAGACTATGTCAACCAAAGATTAAATGGAGTTGAAAATTCAATTTCAGAATTTGAAACTCGATTAAGTTCGGTAAATGATTTAATTGATGAACTTAAGAAGGATTTTAAAGGCAATGAAACAAGTCTTCAAGCCTTGGTTAATTCATTAGAAGATTATAAGAAGTTTACAACACAACAAATTTCAGATTTAAGACAATTAAATATAGATTTAAAAGAAAATATATTAGATGCTCAGGATGTTTTAAAACAAATGTTTAATGGCCAAAAGAAAGTTAACGAAATTCAAAAGCATTTGTGTTTGATTGATGACGAAGGTGAACTTATATCCGATCAAGTTCTTTGTATTGATGATGTAGAAACTGAAAAATGTTGTGTGACCTTTGAGCAAATCAATTGTGAAGAAGAGTTTTCAAAAGAAAGCGAAATTATTTCTTTGAATCAATGTGAGCAAATGAAAAAAAGCTATTTTGATCACATTGAAGAGCTTAAGGCTATAAACAACTTAAAAGAGTCTACTGATTTAGTGGTTGATGATTTAAAAAAGAATTTAAAAGCATTGGGTGATGATTTGGCACAAAGCAAAGAGGAAATAAACACGAGACTAAACTCTCTTGATGAAAAAGTTTCAAACTTACAATTAGTTACTTCAAATTTAGATGACCGTTTATTTATCGTTGAGTTTAAAGCTGCTCGTTCTGAAGCTGCGGCTTCGATTAGAGAAAGAGCCGATCATTACCTCGCTTGGATCACGCGCAGGACATTGGATGTTCAAAATAGATTTTGTAGATCTAATATTCGTGTCGCAAGAAATAAATTTGACTATGAAGTGGCACAAGAAAATTGGCGCTTTTGTCGTGAACGCTTATCTCTTCTTGTCGCGGCAAAAGAAAAGGTCTTATTAGCAAAAGCGTTTCTTGGCGGGATTGAGTCCTTAAATGTTGATGAAAGTTGCGAACATATGATTGATGATAATCAGCTTGTTTCTTCTCTTTCAATTCAAGAATTGTTAACTGATCAAATTTCAAAGGCAGTCATAAACAATTGCGAAGTAGGACCTGCTTTAGCCAAAGTTAAGCTCTTAAAAGCCATTGAGTTTCTTGATAGCATTGGGCCTGATTTTCGGACTGTAAATTACATGAAAGGCAAAGCTCGCATTGCTCAGTTACTCTTTTTTGGTGATGATGTCGTTAGCGTAAGTTCAGCTATTCGAGCCGAATTTGAAGACATTGATCCTTTGAGCGAAAAAAATAGATTAAAAGTATTTGGCTTAATAGAAATGATGTTTAAGAAAAAATATGTCGAACATCGACTTCGAACAGCCACAGGAAGCTTTCCTTCAACACCCAATTTAATGCGAAACTTTACTTCAGGTTTTGATAAAGTTTATTCTCATCAAGAAATCTTAGAGAATTCTAATCCTTTATTTAAAAAGTCTTTGTTAAGATCTGATTGTGACGATTGCGGAATAAGAGTGATTGGGCGAAACGCTCACGATAGAGACGGGGAAAAATACTTTGCCTATCCAATGGATCCCGTTGAGCGATGCCCTGTAATAAATGACACTGTTGTGATTCCTGATAGTGTCGGCGAACAATATGTATACAGAGTGAATTATCGTTGGATTTGGGAAGATTTCAAACCTGTTCTTTGGGCAGGAAATCATGTAAAAATAGCAAATAGTTATGAACAAACAAAAACAGGTGATTTTTCTCATTGTGGTTATCAACAAAATTTTCATGTGAATCGTTATGGATTGGGACCGGCTCAATTAAGAGCGCGTGCGACTTTAAGAGTAACTCAACCTTATAGCCGAACTTATCCTGGGAAAGCTCAATGTGTAAAATTTTCTTTGGTTTGCAGAATAAAAACAAATGAGTGGATCGCACCAGAAAATTCAATTGATTTTCGCTCATATTTATCTGGTTTTGCAGGCGAAAAGGTCACTCAACGTTGCTCAGAGCAAGTTGGTTTTGAATCACGAGTTGAAACCATTGAGATGTACCCTGAAGATTTAAGCAAGATGGTTTCTTATTCAGGTCCAATCGATGACTTGGCCATTCAAAAGCAAGGATTAATATCTTCAGAAACCACTCAATTAACCGATCAATATTGGATTCTTAAGGCCAATCAAGGTCAAGGCGTGATGTATGGAGCAAACAATCAAGCTGTAAGCGCAGACAGCCCCTTCTTTGGCAAAGAGGATTCCTTTGGAAATGGTTTTATCCGAGAGGTTAAAAGCGTTTTAAATCCTCCAAAAGTGCAACAATGTTCGCCATTTATTGATTTTGATTCAATTTAACGCATCGATTGTAAAACAATAGAAGTCACTTCATGTAAAGTTCAGATGAGGGCTGGCCAAAGAGCCAGCCCTCTTTCGTACCAAGCACTATTTTTTCTCATTTTTGGATAAATGACATTCAAATTATCGAAGTCACATAGAGAAAAGTGACTTAGTTAGTGGCTATTTTGCAACAGTCCCCACTAGACATAAGCATTGCTTATTCCTATTATTTCTTGCTGCACCGCAAGTAGTTGTTTTGATTAAAAATTCTTAAATTTAAGTCAATTTAAATTTTAAGGCTTGACGAATTTTCAATCTTACACAAATTTATATTTTGATGTATAATAAAAATTCAGATAGAACAACTTGTTCTTGTAAAAGTTTTACATTTAGGAATGTTTTTTAGTTGTATTTGCTGATGAGATATAATTTGGTTTATGTTAATAACTTGTTGGTTGTTTTGAAGCAGCCACTCATTTGAGAGGATATTTTGAAGAGTAAGCATGACTTTTGGATAAGATCAAAAAGAGGTTTAATCGCTGGTGTTTGTCAAGGCTTAGGGGAGCGTTTAAATATTGAGCCTTGGAAGTTAAGAATAATTTGGCTTATTGCTACTCTTTTTGCAGGAACAGGTCTTTTGCTTTATCTTATTGCTTGGATTTGTCTTCCTCAAGAAAATCAAATTATTGAAGCTTATCAAAAAAAGATTTTAGGAGTTTGTTTAAAAGTAAGCTATCGAACAAGATTGGATATTGGTTTGGTTCGAGTATTAGCTGTGATATTGGCTTTTTTGTCTTTTGGTGCAACCATTGTTGGTTATTTGGTGCTTTTTGTTTTGATGTCAGAACCAAATCGTTCTTACATCACTCGAAGTCAAAAAGGTTAATTTTTACTGAGATGATTATAAAATCAAATCAGTTTTATTAATTTTAAAGGAAAGGAGAATGCTTGGAATCCGAGAGTGACAGTTTAGGGTGGGAATGGATATTAAAACAATTTTTACCCGTCACTAAAAATGAGAAAGATGAAGAAACATCAATTGATGTAAAAATCCGTTTAAAAAACAAAGTTTTTCAGCGTCAAAAATTTCACAAAAAATTAGAAAAAATTAATAATGAGCATACTCGCTTAATTGAACAGCTTAGGCTTTCTGAATCTAAAGGTGAAAACGTGCAATTTTTGATTAGAAAAATTGAAAAACTCACTGAAGACGGACAAAAACTCACTGAAGAACTGGAACAAATCAATCAATTGATTAAAGAACATCGTCTAAAGCTGGGAAAAGATCTTATAACAGCATAAAACTAAAGAACTTTATTTTATATTTCGTCCGTCTTACAACCAAACAACTTTCAAAAAACGATCGAGTTTATCCTTCTTCCACTGATTGTTAAAGGCTGTCGCACTTCAGAATAGGCTATTTTTTAAATAGATGACTTAAAACAAAAAAGATATTTTCTTTTCTTTCTCTTAAGCGTCGACTAAAATAAGGAAGCCAATCACTCCCAAATGGAACGTAAATACGAATTTGAAAGCCCTCTGAAAGACGCTGAAACCAAGCCGACTCCCTCATTCCATAAAGCATTTGAAACTCAAAGGAATCAGCTGATCGTTGATGTTTTTTTACAAGTTCTTTTAAATTTTTTATGAGATACTCATCATGCGTTGCAAAGCCATGATAACCTTTATCGCCCATCAGCAAATCAGCACATTTCATGTAATGTGCGCGAATATCAGCCTTAGTTTGATAAGCAAGGGTTGACGGCTCTTTGTAGGCTCCTTTACATAAACGTAATGTCCCCCCTACTTGAAGAACTTTTTGAATATCCTCATAGGTGCGGTGAAGAGCCGCCTGTAAAACTACGCCAACGTTTTCAAACTCTTTTTTTAGTTCAAAAAAAACATCCAGCGTTTGATCCGTGTAAGAAGATCCCTCCATGTCAATGCGTACAAAAGCCTTTGCGGAACGAGCCTCTTGAAGTAATTTTTTCATATTTTCCAAACAAAATTTCTGCGATAGATCCAAACCTAGCATCGTTAGCTTGACCGAAACATTCCGTCCACGATTCTCCACCTTTTGAGATTGAAACAAATGAATAAGTTGCACATAAGCCTCTGTTAGTTTTTGAGCTCCAGCTAAATCTGTAACATTCTCACCCAAAATATCAAGTGAAGTCCCTAAGCCCTTTTGATTCAAGATTTGAATCACCTGCAGTGCCTCTTCATGAGTCTCTCCTGCTACGAAGCGACCGGCCATTTTTGTAAAAAAAGTCATGAAATTTCTCTTTTTTTATTTTTAACTTGTGAGGGTTAGAGTCATTCTCGCTTCTCATCTCAGCCTCATAGATCAAATTCAGCACTTGTTGATGAAGCTGTCATTGTTTTCAAGCAAAAAAACTTAGCCCTTTTTTTCGAGCATTTTTACATAAGCTTCTAATCCGCCATAACGATCAATTTCACTCAATTGTAAATCAAGCAGTCGTTTGGAGTCTTCATCGAGTAAATGATAGGGCATAATGGAACCCTTGGGTTCATCATAAGTAACATAGCTTTTCATCCCAATAATTGGAAACAAAATGGCGTTGTAATACCTAATGTTTTCTGAATTAAGACAATGATTTAAAAACATATAAGGGTCATTATCTTTTTTAAAATAATGAAGAGAAACATGCGGATGAACTTTAACAACTCTTATTTTTGCATAAGGGACGAGTGAGCCATTTGGTCCAATGGGAGCCGTGACAGATACGATTTGTGAATAATATTTAGATTGTTTGGCCAGAATAGAAGTTGACATAAAGATTGAAAGAAAGAAAACAATGAAAAAAACTGAAAAAATTCTTTTCCCTAAAGAATGCATAAAACTCTCCTTTGGTTTAAAAAAATGATTAGGCCTACTTTATACAGCAAATTTAGTTAAATCAACCTTTCAAAATCTATTTTTTAGTAAAAGAAGTTTTCCAATTTAAAGTCCAAAAGGGAGTTTACGAAATCTGAAATGAGGTGCAACAGCCACTATTTATTAATTTTTTATATCAATCGCGGCTTTGTCGATCGTGTCGAGTGAGCTGCCACTCTTTGATTTGCCACTGGGTGTGACAAGTGCAAATGGGTTCTTTTTTAGAATTGGTAATTTGAGTGATCATCTCTATCGAGGTTTCACCATCAACTTTTCCTGGAAGTTCAAGAGGACGCTTTGCAATGGCGGTAAGGAGGCCAACCCCTGGCTTGTGATAAATGGCGTTGAGTGAAGTTATAATCATTCGATATTGAGAAACCGAATAATTTTGAGCCAGTAAAAGGCCGGCTGGGTATTCTCCAAGAAGGGCTAGAGCGCAGGCGTGTGTTGTTCCTACATGATTTTTTCTGCGTGTGCTTTTTGGAGAATAAATGATGGCGCAATTTTTATCAAGGGAGTGAATTTTAAATCCAAGATTGCGGTTAAAGGGCACAAAAAAATTCATAAATCGATCCATCAATCGAAATTGAATTGAACCCGGAGGAAGCTGTCCAAAATACTTAAAAGGATCAATACCAAGCGATTTTAAGTTCATGAATTGTGCTCCATGAGTTTATTGAGTGTTTTATAGTATTCACGAACAATTGTTTCAATAATGACTTTTGTAGGTTGGATGTCGTTGACTAAACCGACACTTTGACCAGCACTCCAAACCGTTTTCCATGTGGGTCCCTTTGCGGCATTTTCTAGCTTTTTCATTCCCAACCAGTGAATAAGGGGGACGGCATACTTTTTAGTGAGAGGGTGTGACTTTAACGTTTTCAGTGTCCAATTCAGATCAGTACCGTGTCGCTT
>CAYMLA010000018.1:0-14523 GCA_964390785.1 uncultured Bdellovibrionales bacterium
AGTCGCCCAATAAGTCATCTTATCAATAATCTTCACATCAACATAAAACCATAAGTATTTTGAAAACCGAACAATCGGATTGATAATGCAAAAAAAATACACTTCATCAACATAAAATTTATTTGAAATCAACAAATAAATTTTTCCTGCTTTTTGAGCAATCATTTGCGGTCGATGAGGCGATTTTAAATAAAAATCATAGGCTAATACTGCGCTTACTCCAACAACAGAAACAGAAATTCCCATCAACGCCCACTCTAAAAGAGCGGAGTGAATCATTGGTTGAACAGGAGAAAAAAGAACCGGCGCAAGCCACTGATGAATAAAATCGGGAATATCTCCTGGCAAAACAGCAGAAATAATAGGAGGAATCCCAACCCAACCACCAATTAAAGATAAAATTCCAAGCACAATGAGTGGCATTGTCATAACAAGTGGCGATTCATGCGGTTTCACTTGTGAATCCACACGAGAAGAACCCCAAAAGGCAAGCACCACCAAACGAGTCATATAAAAAGCCGTTAACCCAGCACCTACAACACCCATAACCCATAAAAGCGGATGCCCTAAGCCACTGCTCCAACTCATCCACAATATTGCATCTTTGCTAAAAAAACCTGAAAACGGAGGGACCCCAATAATCGCCACCCACCCCATTAAAAATGTAATATGAGTGATGGGCATTACTTTTTTTAATCCTCCCATTTTACGAATGTCTTGTTCTCCATGAAGAGCATGAATCACGCTTCCTGCGGCTAAAAACATCAATCCCTTAAAAAAAGCATGTGTCATTAAATGAAACATCGCTGGCTCAAACGCCCCAACACCAACGGCCAAAAACATATATCCCAATTGAGAAACCGTTGAATACGCCAGAATTTTTTTAATGTCCCATTGAGCAAGTCCAATCAATGCAGCAAGCAATGCTGTGAATGCCCCAATAAAGGCAATCACCATAAGCGACAAGGGCGCAGCAACAAACAAAGCACTTAAACGCACAATCATATAAACGCCTGCTGTTACCATCGTTGCCGCATGAATTAATGCAGAAACCGGCGTAGGCCCGGCCATCGCATCAGGCAACCAAACATAAAGGGGAATTTGGGCTGATTTTCCTGCTGCTCCAAGAAATAAAAACAAACAAGCCATTGTTGTCAATGACGTCCATCCACCAGAAGCCAAAGACGACGCTTCTTTGTTTATTTCAAAAAAATCAAGGCTCCCAAATTGATAAAACAAAATAAAAATACCAATTAAAAATCCAGCATCACCAATTCGATTTGTAATGAACGCTTTCATTCCCGCTGCTGCTTTTTCTGAGTCTTTAAACCAAAATCCAATAAGCAAATAAGAGCAAAGACCAACGCCCTCCCAACCAACAAACATCAGCATTAAGTTGTCTGCCGTAACTAAAACAAGCATGGAAAACAAAAATAAATTAAGATAAGAAAAATACAGCGCAGGACGATCATCATGAGACATATAACCGATAGAATATAAATGAATAAGAGTCCCAATTCCAGTTACAATCATCATCATCATTGCGCTCAAATGATCAATTGAAAAAGAAAAACTAATGTTAAGCTGATGAATCGAAATCCAATTCAAAATCGGAACAAGAATGCGACTACCCACTTCTGTTTTGTCGCCAATAAGAATAAAAAAATAAAAACTGATAACAAAAGAAATCAATGCCGCTGTTGATGCAATAATGCCAGAAAGAAGAACAGAAAACTTTTTTCCAAAAACGCCATTGACTAAAAATCCAAGCAATTGAATTCCCAATAATCCGACCACTAGCCACTGGTTGACTGTAAACATCATCACGCAACCTACCCTTTCATGTGCTCAAAAAACCGAATGTTAACCTCTTTAAACTGCTTAAATATCGAAACAATAATTGCTAGCCCAACAGCCGCCTCGCACGCTGCTATCGTTAAAATAAAAAAAACAATCACCTGTCCTTCGATGTGATTTGTGTAACGAGAAAACGCAACAAACAATAAATTAACCGCATTTAACATCACCTCAAGAGACATAAGAACAACTAAAGTGTTTCTTCTTAAGAGAACACCAAGCATTCCAAGAGAAAACAAAATCGATGCAACAGCAATATAATGAGCTAAAGAAACGCTAGCCAACACACTAATGAGGTTCATGGGTGCCCCCCTTGGAACGAGACAAAGCAACAACGCCTACCGCAACAACAAGAAGCAAAACGCCCATCAATTCAAACGCAAAAAAATGTTTTGAAAATAAAAGGTCTGCCATTGTCGTTGTGGTGTCTTGATTTTCTAATTGCGGCTTTTGCAAAAACAGAAAGTTAATATTTAACACGGAAAGACCAATGATAATTCCACTCAATAAGGCCGCCGTTGCTACTCTAAAAAAATTATTAAACAAGCCTTGATTAAACACCCTCTTTTCTTTTTTTAAATCAAAAATCATAAGAACCATTAAAAATAAAACCAAAACGGCTCCAGCATAAACAGCAATTTGAACAACCGCCAAAAAATAAGCTTCTAGAGTCACAAAAAGCCCTGCGATACCAAGCATTGTTAGTGTTAAAAAAAATGCTGAAAAAATGGGGTTCGGCATAATCAAAAGTAAAAACGTTCCCATTATTGTTATAATTGAAAGAACCCAAAAAAGTGTTTCTGCTGCACTCAACATGAAAAATTCCTTACATGACAAAAGCCATTACTATGGCTGTTAAAAGTGTATTAAACAAAGCCCATGGAAGCATTGATTTCCAGCCCAATTCCATTAAATGGTCATAACGAAAACGAGGCAACGTCCAACGAACCCAAATAAAAACCCAAAGAAAAAATCCAACTTTAATGGAAAATGAAAAGAAAAAAAGCAAAGAGGTTAGCAAGCTAGAAAGAAATCCCGCTCCCCAAAGCCCGACAAAAAAAGCTTGAACCGTATCAACAGAGATAAACGGAAGTCCAAATCCGCCAAAATAAAGTGTCACAAGAAGAGACGAGGCAACAATCATGTGGCCATATTCACCAATAAAAAACATCAACATCTTAAAGCCACCGTACTCGGTATGAAATCCCGCAACCAATTCTGACTCCGACTCAGCAAGGTCAAACGGAAGGCGATTGGACTCAGCAAATGTCGCTGCAAAAAACAAAAGTGCGCCGATTGGTTGAAAAAAAATCCCCCAATTTGGTAAAATCGACAACACATATTGTTTCCCTAAAAAAGAAAATTCAAAAGGACCCTGCTGTTGATGAATAATCAAATTAAAATCAAATGTGCCATAAATCATTATAATTCCAACCACAGATAACGTTAAGGCCAACTCATAACTGATCATTTGTGCGCTCGCCCGTAAAGCCCCATAAAGAGAATATGTGCTTCCAGAACCCCAACCGGCCATAATCACCGCATAAACAGCCAACGATGAAATCGCAAAAACAAAGATAATCCCAACTCCAATATCATAACCTTGCATTATTATTTTACAGGAACCAAACTCGATTGGAGTAGAAAACGGAATCGCGGCAAACGCAAGGGCTGCTGGAATTAACCCAACAACAGGAGCGGCATAAAACAAAATTTTATGCCCTTTTTGGGGAACAAATTCCTCTTTAAATAAAAACTTAACGGCATCGGCTAAAAGCTGCAAAAGTCCAAATGGCCCAACTCGATTGGGACCAAAACGATTTTGAATAAAAGCGGATCCTCTGCGCTCAAGCCAAACCAACAAAGGAACCAAAGAAACCATGACTAAAAAAATTATAATTAGCTTAACAAAAGATATGACAAAAAAAACAACATCAAATCCCATAAATTATTCCCAATCTAACGCTTTTGATTTGATTTCCCAAAACAAACCTATTGTAAATAGAACTAAAAAAACAAACATTGTCGAAAAAATAAAAAATCCCTGCCCTGATTTAATAAAATCCTTAAACACAATCGCCCAAGGCAATAAAAAAATAATTTCAATATCAAAAATAATAAACAATATCGCGGTCAAATAAAATTTAACAGAAACATTTGTTTGCTTTTTAGGGCTTACAGGAATCCCACATTCATAACTCTCGCTTTTGACAACATTCGGGGACGAAACGCTTTGACCAAGTTTGGCTGCTAAAAACAAAAGAAGACATCCAAAACAAACAATAAATACGGTAAATAATAAAATTAACCCTATGGGCATAACAACGTCACCTCATTTTATAAAGCCATTCAATCCACTCTAATCTCAAATAGGACTATTTTACAACAACCCCTATTTAACCTTGAAATCTCTTTTTTTTTAAGCAAATTATTGCGTTGAGAGTAAAAAAACCACACAAATCGCCCGTAATGCGTTGCGCACTTTTAAGCAAAATAGTGACAGGCTCTAGTAATTAACTTAAAAAGTTTGTTTTTTAAAAGCAATTTTTTTATTAAACCAAATAATAATGTTTTGTCCAAACAAGTTATTCCTTGTCGGCTCTCAATTATCTGCATCAGCAATCAGAAATCAAGGAACTCGATTTCAAAAAGCTAAAAACAGATCCCTCTAAACTGAGGACAAAACGAGGTGGAGTGCGCGTTATGGAATCAACAAAGGACTTTGAGCTTTGGTTTTTTAATCGAATTAAAAAATATCAAACCATAAATATTTATGGAACTCAATCTCGTGTCACTCTCACTTATATCTTAAACTCCCTTTTGGATTCTTCCTTTCAAAACACAACTCAATTGATCATCACCGACACTCATGAAAATGCCGAAAAGCTGCTGTCTGATTTTAAAATTTTTTCATCTGAACGGCCTTGTGCCGTTCTTGCACCATTTGACATTTCACCCTACTCTGGCCTCTACGCAAATAAAATGATGCTGGCACAACGCCTAAATTGGCTTTATCAAGCACAATCTGGCCCTGCTGGACAAATCCTTATCTCCTCCATTGGTGCCCTACAACAAAAAACACTTCCTCTTGAAACATTCTATCAGGCTTCAGAAAATTTTCATGTTGGGTCTGATGTTCCAAATAATTTAAAAGAATTTCTCTCCTTAAGGGGTTATCAATCAAGCCCTGTTGTTGAATCTGTTGGTCAGTTTTCTGTTCGTGGAGGAATTGTTGATCTCTTTTCTCCCGCACACAATCTACCCATTCGAATTGAACTTTTTGGTCACACCATTGAATCAATTCGTTCTTTTCACCCAGAAAAACAACTCAGTGACGCTCATTTAACTCAATTTAACCTTATTCCTGCCGTTGAAACCCTTTATAATAAAGAAACCCTTTCTTCACTGATTGAAACCTTATTTAATCACGCTAAAAATAAATCCATTGATCGAAATGACCTTTACACTCTTTCACAATCCCTTTCTAACTGCTCTCAATTTACTGGAATTGAATTTTTGCTTCCTTATTTTTATGAAAAATTACCCTCCCCTCTTGCTTATTTACCTGAAACCGTCTTTGTTTGGCACTTAGGCCTCTTAGACATTCAATCTCAAGCTGACCATTTTATTGAAGAAAAAAAAGCAGAAGCCCTTCCTTCTCAAGAACACAGTCTTGTCCCCGATGTGTCGCATCTTTTTTTCACACTTGATCAACTCGAATATCCATCAAAATCAATTCAAATTAAACTGAGCAAAGTGGAACTTTCTGACCTAACCAGTGACGTTGATAATAGCTATCACTTTCCAACCTATGATGTTCAAGATTTTATTCATCTTAACAAACGTCTCCCTCCTGCCACTGAAAAGTGGTACCAAGAAGCCCAAAAGCATATCCTTGCTCTTCGAAATGCTGACCGCTTTCTTTGCTTTTCGGCGAGAAATCAAACCCAATACAAAAGAATTCAACTTATTTTAGATAAGCTCAACTTTGAAACGCGCTTAATTTCAAATGATTCTCTTTCTAATCTTATTGAAGAACAACGAGAAAACCCCGAACTTATCTCGATACTCTCTACTGATCGGGATGGTTTTAGTGAATCTGTTTACATCAAAGATTCTTGTTTAACTTTCTTGCGCGACGTTGATTTTCTTGGGAAAAAACAATCCCAAATGAAACCCCGATCCTCCACTGAAGAATTTCAAGATATCGCTCAAAAACTCTCTTTTGGAGATCTTAACATCGGCGATTATATCGTTCACACCAATCATGGAATTGGAATCTACGAAGGTTTAAAAATAATGCCAATCAATGGCGTTGAAGCCGAATTTATTCAATTAAAATACAAAGATGACGATCGCCTTTATCTTCCTATCTATCGAATTAGCCAAATTCAAAAGTATAAAACCCTGAGTAAAAACTTAATTCTTGATAAACTGGGAGGAACACAGTGGGAAAAGTCTAAAACAAAAGTTAAAAAACATCTTCGTGACATTGCTGCTGAACTTCTTGAGCTCTACGCTCAAAGAAAACAATTAAAACGCTCTCCCTTTGAATTTGAAGAAAAAGACCTTTTGGCTTTTGAAAACTCTTTTCCCTATGATGAAACGGCTGATCAGCTTAAAACAATTAATGACCTTTATCTTGATCTAAAATCAAATTCACCTACGGATCGTCTCGTTTGTGGAGACGTTGGTTTTGGAAAAACAGAGGTCGCTTTGCGAGCGGCTTTTGTCGCCATTCAAAACAAAAAACAAGTCGCTGTTTTAGCCCCGACAACCGTATTGACTTTTCAACATTATGAAACTTTCACTCGTCGATTTAAAAATTGGCCTATTGTTGTCCGCTCTTTAAGCCGATTTACACCAACATCAGAACGAAAAGAAACCCTTTTAGAGCTTAAACAAGGCAAGGTTGACCTCATTGTTGGAACTCACCGCCTATTAAGTAACGACATTGAACTTTTAAATCTTGGTCTTTTAATTATAGATGAAGAACAACGCTTTGGAGTTTCACATAAAGAACGGATTAAACAATTAAAGAAATCCGTTGACACAATCACTCTTTCTGCAACTCCAATTCCACGAACCCTTAATATGAGTATTTCAGGCATTCGAGATTTAAGTTTGATTGTCACTCCCCCTTCTGAGCGTCTTCCAACACGCACTTTTGTAACGCAATTTGAACCAACAACAATTCGAAAAGCCGTCTTAAGCGAAATTGAACGGGGAGGACAAATCTTTTTTATCCACAATCGCATTCAAGGCATTTATAGTCTTTATGATGAACTAAAAATTTTACTTCCAGAAGTAAAAATGGCTGTTGGCCATGGGCAAATGAAAAGCAATCAGCTTGAACAAGTTATGATTTCATTTTTTAAGCATGAAATTGACATGCTTGTTTGCACAACCATCATTGAATCGGGAATGGACATTCCAAATGCCAACACAATGTTTATTGATCAAGCTCACACTTTTGGCTTGAGTCAACTCTATCAACTTCGAGGACGCGTCGGACGAAGCCGACATCGAGCCTATTGTTATTTATTGATTCCAAAAGACAAAAAATTAGACGCAGACCAACAGCAACGCCTTAAGGTGATTCAAGAAAATACGGCTCTTGGAAGTGGAATTCTTATTGCTCAATATGATTTAGAACTCAGAGGAGCCGGAAACATTCTTGGACAAGAACAATCTGGATACATCAATGCTGTCGGATATGAGCTCTATATGGAATTATTAGACGAAGCCTTAAAAGAATCTAAAGGAGAACCAACAGACCCTCTTGCTCTTGAGCCTGACATCAATTTACGAATTCCTAGTTTTATCCCAAACAATTATATTCCTGATGTAAAAACGCGCTTAGTTTTTTATAAAACACTCTCCAGCATTCGAGCAGAAGAGGAAATCGACAAAATTGAAGATGCACTAAGAGACCAATTTGGAAAACCCCCTGAAGAGGTTTACAATCTTTTAGGAATTATGCTCATTCGATTTTATTGTAAAAAACTTGGCGTTCGTGATCTCAGTGGTGGCTTAAAAACAATCACTTTGGCTTTTACAGAAAGCACGCCCCTTTCTTCTGAACGTGTTGTTCAATTGGCCATGATGACAAACAAAAAATACTCCATCACCCCTGACAACCGATTAAAGATTCGAATGAATGAAATCTCTTGGCCTCGCGTTTATGAGGAATTAAAGTTCCTTATCACAAAAAGCAGTTTAACCCACTAACTCAATCTCTAACAAATAACAAATTAAAATTCTAATTTAATGCCGGCGCCTACATCCATTCCATCACTGGCAAAATTATTTTCAGCCTTTCCTGCTCCAAGTTGTCTGGCCTCAACAAAGAGAAACGAATTAATCAAAGAGGACTGATTGTAACCAATAAAGCTTGATGTTTGATCCATCCAATTCAATTGAATCAACAGTCCAACTTGCATTAAAGAAACCCACTCAGAAGCCCCTGTCGTTTTTTGATTAGATAAAGCGTTATTTTCAGAAAAATCAATCTTATACAATCCAGAACCAAAATAAGGAGCAATATACGGCTCTGAAAATAGAAGATCAAGAGTCCATGTCAGGTTAACACGTGAGATTTTTACATCCATATTCCTAAACGTCTCAGATGCCCCGTCTATTTTTTTTGAAAATGAAAATTGGCCATATCCAAAATACACTCCAAGCCCACCTAGTCCACTATTATATCGAAATCCCAATTCAAGTTCATTGAGCTTCATTTGTTTTGAAGAAGAAAACCCCTCTTGATAACTCACTCCATCGAGTTTCGAAATATACTTTTGAGGATAAAATTGAAAAACACCAAAACCAAAATTATATCCCCATTTCTTTCTTCTGTATTTATAGGGAACAACCTTCACTTGTCCTTTATCAGCAATATAAACACTATAATCATAGTCAAAATCAACAAGTCCCCAGTTCTTTTTTTCCTCACTAACCTCGTTCTCATCTAAAACGAAACCATCATTTGATTTTCTTTGAAAGCCGCTTTGATCTTGATCCAACTCATTTGATTCTAATAATGGGTCTGATCCTTTTTCAAAATCAAACTGCGTCGCAGAAGGCGCTTTCTGAGGCTGTATTCTTCGTCTTTTTTCTTCTTTTTTTAATTGCTCCACTTTTTTTAAGATCGCTGCGGGGGGCTGTATTTTTTCTCGTTTTGGAATTCTTTCTTTTTCCTGAAGATCTGCTTTTTGAAAAATGACTGATCTTTCTTGGCCCCTTGAAGAGGGCGTCGTTCTCCCTCTATAGCGCATTGATTCTGATGGCCTTGATGACGACGAGGGTGGCGGGCGCAAAAAACGCCGTCTCTTTACTGGCTCTTGCTTATAAGGATCTTCATTATAAGACTCATCCTTATAAGGTTCCTCCTTTTCAAGGTTATTCGCCGACTCTTCTTCATCTATATATCCCCCCTCTGATTGATCAATTTGGTTCATTAAATCTTCTGGCGTAAACTCTTTCTCGCCCCCTTGTTGACTCGAATCTTCATTCGAAACAACAGATCCTTCTCCTTGAGAGCCATTCGGCTGAGCAAAAGCATTTAAACTGAAAAAAATTAAACTAAAAATTACAATACAACCTTTGATAATCAAGTTGCCCTCTGACTTAAGTGTATTTTTTAATTTGCTTCAATGAATCTCAATATTTCCTCAATCAAATTTATGATATCATAAATTTTAGTTTAACCCATGGGCTTATTTTTATTATGCTACTAAAAGTCTTGTTTTTAATTTTAATTTCAGCGTTTTGGCTAGGTTCTTTTGAATGCTTTGCTCAATCATTCAACCCTTCTTTTTTAAACCAAACAAATGCTAATAATGTTGAACAAATATTAAACCAAATGACTCTTGATGAAAAAATTGGACAGGTCTTCATTTTTGGATTTCCAGGACAAGACTTTTCTACAGACCTTAACGACACCCTTAAACAACTTAAACCCGGTGCGCTTATTGTTTTTAGTCGAAACATCAAAAATATTCATCAAATTGCAAAACTCAACTATCAAATCCAAATGGCATCAATAACCAACACGGGGATTCCTCTTCTTCTTGCTGTTGATCAAGAGGGAGGAACGGTCACTCGAATTCAAGTTTCTCCACCCGTTCCAAGCGGTCTTGCCATTGGAATGACCAATAACAATGAGCTTTCAGAACAAGTCGGCTTTGTTACCGGGTCAATTTTAAAAATTTTAGGTTTTAATATGAATTTAGCACCCGTTCTGGACTTGTCAGATCCTAATATTGATTCCTTTATTGGAACTCGCTCTTTTGGAAATAGCCCCAAACTCGTTTCAGAAATTACAAATTCTTATTCTGAAGGCCTTATTAAAGCAGAAATACTCCCCACAGCGAAACACTTCCCTGGACATGGAGGAATTTCTGCCGACTCTCACAAAGTAACGCCCGTTTTAAACAAAAGCAAAGCAGACCTGTTTAATACCGATCTTTATCCTTTTTCTCATTTTTTACCCTCCCTTTCCAATAAGGCCATTATGATTGCACACTTAGCCTATCCAGAAATTGACCCCACACGATCCCCAGCAACCTTTTCAAAAACATTAACAGAGCTTTTTTTAAGAACAACGCTCAACTATAATGGCCTTGTCATTACTGATGATATCGAGATGGCCGGAGCTAAAATTGCAGGCTCTCCTGGAGATCGAGCCGCCCAAGCCTTCAATGCTGGAAGCGACTTAATAATGGTTGCTTGGTCTAAAAAAGCTCAACATCAAGCCTTTTTAGGCTTAAAAAAAGCGGTCGAATCCGGTCAAATTTCTAAAAATCGTTTAAACTCTAGTGTTCGAAGAATTTTATTGGCAAAAAAACAATTTGCCTCTCAAAAACCGCAGCCCCCCTCTACAACTGAAATTACAAAGTATTTAAATCGATCCCTTATAAAAGACACCTATGATCGAGTCTTAACTCTTAACATAAATGAACATCTCTATTCTGTTCAATCTCGTTTAACCCAGCTCCCTGAACACATTTATGTTTTATCTGCTCGAAAAGATTTTATTGCTCCAATAATCAAAGCCTTTAATAAAATTAACGTTGCCCCTGTATTAATAACTCGTCAATCCAAAATTCACCAACTTGAAGCCCTCATAAAAAGCAAAAAAAATTCTTTTTTTGTCTATTATGTTTCAAGCCAACGAACGGCTCAACTTCTTAATAAACTCAATCCTAAAGCAAAAAAAAGAATTCTTGTTATCAACGCAACATTACCTGGAAAAATTGAAAAATCAGAACTTTTTTCTGGCTTAGTTAATATTTATTATCATCATCCAAACTCTGGACAAATTATTCTTGAACGACTGTTTCCAAAATTCGTAAGAAATAACCCAATTTCTCAACCCTTGCGTGCTCCAGCACAAAAAAGAAAGCTTTAGTTGATTTTTTTGACATTGTGCGGTATAAGTGAGCATGCGTTTTATACTGTTTTTGTTTTTCTTCCTGTTTTCTCAAGCTTATGCTGTTGATCGAGATTGTTCTTCGTTTCGAGCCGAAAAAAAACTTCTTCTTGAAATGACAAATTTTGAACAATCCCAAGAACTTGAAACGCTCATCAACGCTGAGTCCTTTACAGATCGATTTTTTTTATCCGCTCATTTTAGTGATAAAACTCCTTCTATGCTTGAAATAACACCCACTGAACCTCAAAATTCTAATTCCTTTTTTTCTCAACATTCGTTTTGGTTATTCTCTTTTTTCCCTTTTTCTTCTTGGACTATTCCTTTATCAAGCGAAAATGACTTCCTTTTTCTCCCAAATCCCACAAGTTTAATTTTTGCACTAGCCAATATCGATTTTCATGGTCTTCTACCAAAAACAATCACAGGCCTCCCTCTTTTCACCTTTGATCTGTTAATCAACCAACTTCAACTTTGTCAGCCCATAGACACTCAAATAGACGCTCAAAAAGAACACGTGGACTTCAGTCTTTGGTGGAAATCAATTGATTCACCTCATAACGCTGAAATGATTCAAAATTTAGGTATTCCTCTTTCTAATGATTGGCTATTTATTTCTTATGACCTAAGCAATTTATCATCCTTAAATAACAAAGCTCCCTTTTCTTTTCAAAAAATGAGGCCACAAGAAACTAACTCTCTTAATGAACTTCAACGAAGTGACTATCAATGTAAAGATATCAAATCCACGGTTAGAGCTCTAAATAAAGAACTTCAAACAAAACTAGACTCCTCTTCATTTGATCGTTTTCAAACACAAAAAACAACTCTTTTCCGACACACGAGCAATCTCTCTAATTCTTTTTTAAGCGAAAATTATACTTTATCCTATTGCAATCCTCTTCCTGATCAAAGAATCGTTAATATTTCTGTTTTCAAAGACGACCTTAATAATCTTAATTCTTTTTTTGAAGGCCTGCATAATTTCAACTGCCTCTCCAACCCTTCTTCTGAGAAAACTCTTTCACCAGAAGCTTGTTCTTATTTAAACTTTCTTTTTAAATTAAGTGCTTATTACTCTCAATCACTTTGATTATTTTAAAGCTGGCGCCCTTATCAAAAAGGTTCTGGGTTCAAAGCATCACTGTTCGTTAAATTTCCAAAGACTTACTAAAGCTTTTTTAAACACTTGATCGTTTCTAAAATATCCCGATCTAAATATTTTAGCTATTTTTCCATCTTGATTCTTGTCATTAGTATGCACAACGTTTTCCACACTGACTTGCCCAATTGGAGCTATTTGTTCAGAATGCAAATCTATATTTTTTATACTAAAATCAAACAATTTCTGATCAACCAACACTTGAATTTGCAAACATGATTTCAACGCTCGCTTTAAACGAGGTGAACAATCGGTTTCTTTTATATGCTGCTCAAAGATGGGTTTAAGCACATCAAATCGATCCGACACTTCAATTAAGGAGCAAATCAATTCATGCTCACTATTTTCCAATTCTTTTTGCTTACATTTATGTTCTTCAATTGATATTAATGACTGCTTTTGTATACTTGCAATCGACTTTTTTAAACTATCAATAAGTCTTAAAAAATTATTTACTTCCATTATCCAAACAATAAAACAATAAAATTAGAAAATTATTAAAAAACACTATCCCTCAAATTCTCACCAACAAATCAATCAAGGCTAAGTTCCAAAATATAATAACCTTGCATGATTAAAACCTGTTTCAGTTAACAAAACTGAGCGCACCTTTATTAATTCCTTAACATTAAATTTATTCTCTTTTAAAGCCCGCGGAAAATTTCGATGAATCTCTTGTGCTTGACACAAAGGGGATACTTTTAATAAAAAAAATGGGTTACAAGCATACAAAACATCAAATGACTCGCTGAGCTTACAATCAGCAAAATTATCCCAGAAACCAAAAGCGTTCTCAATCGAATTAGAAAATTTATTAAAAACTGATTTCTCCCGATTATCATAATTTTTTTTACTAGCCGCAAAAAAAGTCTTCGCTTTTTTCAGATCACTCGCAAATAAGCTAACCTTACTCATCAGAGCTGGTAATTGCCACAATCCCTGTAGTTTTTCAGACAAATCAATTAAATACTTTGACTGCGCCGTGCAATCCATTAACTGTTCTATTTCAACAAAACTAATGTCGTTAAAACTTTTTACAAATAATTCATTCACTTGGCGCTTAAACATTTCTATTTGATGCTCTGGCGGCAAAATGATCGTTTTTTCTTTTGGACTACGCAATGAAATCAAGTAATTAATCCACATCGGCAATTGGTTAACTGAAGCAAACATATTATGTACAACTGGAGCCTGTTTACCAATAAAATTTATATACAACGAATCATAATTAGACAAAAAATCTTCTACTGAATTTTCTTTTATACTTTTTTCTAACTTCTCAATTTTTTTTACTAAATTAAATCTTGCTTCTGATGCTCCTTTAAGGTTTTTTCCAGATTTATTATGTAAGCTAATTAGTCTTTTCGCAATTGGCAAACTTGGATTTACTAAAAACTCGTTTGACAATAATTTTTCCGCGGCTTGAATACGTCCTTTACTCGTCATCTTATCTATTTTTTCAAATTGAAATGCCATAATTCACTTCCTACTTCCAAATTGTTTTAAGATTTGCGGATGAACAGCAACGACGGGAACCAGTACATTAACTCCTGATACTAGTTTTTTGCCATTGATTGAAGATAATCTCATTGCTTGATTTCTATTACTCAAAAATACAGAGGCAATCTTATCCCAACTGTCACCCTCCCTTACTTTGTATTGAAAATAATAATTATCGTGAAGTTTAACTAGCAATTTATTGTACTCGATAAAAGCTGCTTTTTTCTCAACATCTACTTTTAGCTTTTCACCCACATTATCATACATTTTTACTAAAGGATTTTGATTCGCCAACAACGGATAAAAATATCCGCTACCTAAAATTTTTTCTGATATGCTCCAGAGAGTTTCACCTGGTCGCACAACGTATTCAATAGAAAATAAAGGCTCCTGCTCCACATGAGACACAAATTCCTCAGGAAAATTTTTAACCAATAAATTTCCATCCAAAAAAGACGGGGTTAACTCAAATGGAGCCTTAAGCAGATCAATTACTAAATTATTGAAAGACAGTTGAGACGCTCTGTTTAAACTTAAAACTCTTTTCGTTTCAATAGAATTGGTCTTACCC